>DEIT01000165.1:0-13734 GCA_002352635.1 Hyphomicrobiaceae bacterium UBA2767
ATCGCAGCGGGTGACGGCCTCGGGTGAAAAACGAAAGACGCGGTGTGACAATGCAGGTTCCCCTCGAAATCGTATTTGAAGACATGGACCCTTCCGACGCCATCGACTCGCGTCTGCGGGAGGAAACAGCCAAGCTGGAGCAGTTTACTGACCGGATCACTTCCACGCGGGTTGTTGTGGCGAAGCCACACCGGCATCACCGAAAAGGCAACACCTATCGCGTCCGAATCCACATCACCGTGCCCGGTGGCGGCGACATCATTGTTAGCCGCGATCCTGGCGATCGCGGCGCGCATGAGGACGTCTATGTAACGATCCGCGATGCCTTCGGCGCCGCGCGCCGCCAGTTGCAAGATCAAGTCCGCAAGCAGCAGGGGCATATCAAGCAGCATGATACTCCGCCCCATGGGGTGATCGCCACGCTTGTCCCGGAGGAGGAGCACGGCTTCATTGCTGCATCCGACGGCCGCGAGATTTATTTCCATCGCAACGCTGTTGCCAACGAGGGATATGAAGCGCTTGAGGCTGGTACCGAGGTCCGCTTCTCGGAAGAAGTCGGCGACAAGGGACCGCAGGCCAGCTTCGTCCAGCCGATCGGGAAACACCATCTCGATTGATAAGTCTTTCCAAGATCAACTTCCTTGCATGTACGGGTTGAATGCCACGCTGGTCCTCGTGCCGACCAGATACCCCGCCGGTTCGAGCTGGACGGACGGGTCGTCGAGGTCCAAGAAGTCCTCGATCAGTGGCAAGGTACAGACTACCGCTATTTTAGGCTGAGCGGTGAGGACCGGAATCACTACATCCTGCGCCATGACGAAGGCCATGGGCAGTGGGAATTGACGATGTTCGAGAGCCCCCGGGGCGCGGCGGTCGCGAAACAGCCACCTGAACAGCGTTTGCCGGGAAAGAAACCGGGCAAACCTCATTAGCGGCGCACGTCAGGGGCGCACCTCAATTTCATTGACGACCTCGTCGACACCGAAGACGTACCAGGCGTCATTCTCGGCTATGTTGCGTTCGCTTTCGGTGCGAACCAGCCCCTTCAGCTGGACGATCGTATGGCGAACGCCGACCCTAATCTGGCTGGCGTCCACGAAGCGGTCCTTCTCCAGGGCAACCTTGACAGCCTCCTCATACGGATCGGCGCGTCCTCCTCCGGCGGCTCGACGCCAAGCCCGTTGATGACATCACGGCTGCCCGGCACCCACCAGGCCAGAAGGCCCGTCAACCGAACGGCCCGGAAACTCTGCACGATCAATTCAATCAGCGCATTGATCTATATCTATAGGCACTTGGAAATACCCCGTTAGACTGCAAGGCTAATAGTCAGGGGAAGGTGGTGCGTTTTCGCGACAGAATGCGACCCTCCCTGGAGGTAGAAATTGAGTGATGGAACATGATCTGGCCTTCGTCCTCGGCATCATCATCGGAGTGTTCCTCGCCACAATCGTGCTGGCCTTGGTCTGTGGCAGATTTGTGGCACGACTGCGAGAGTACTGGAAATGGCTAAGCTCTGGAAATGGCTAAGCTGATGCGCACTATCGTTGGTTTTCGGGCTGTAGCAGACTTTACTGCCTTCCGGCCGGTTCGACCCTCAGTCCCTCGATAAATGCTATCATCTTCTGAATGTCATTCTCGGAAAGTATGAACTCCGGCATCGGAAAGTGCGGCCGGCGTAAAAAGGTGGTGAGACGCTCGCGCGTGTATGTTTTCCGATCGTCTGCGATAGCTTGAAAATCCGGTGCGCCGATCTCAGGGTTGCGTGCTATCGAAATGAAGCCCGGCACGTGATGGCACTCAATACAATAGTCGGCGATGACGCTGTTCACAGCGTATGGTTGAGCCGCTTGCGTCATCTCATATGCACCAAGCAAAATCGCTCCTGCCGCGACAGCTGCGTGAATTAGCATTCGCATGGCAACAGCTCCTTAGTTGATTTCATCAAGGTTCAGAAGTCGCTTCTTCGCCCTGCCTTCCGCTTTGTGCCAGCAAAGCGACGACCTGCTGGTCGCTCACTTGACTGAAGTCCCGGTAATAAAGGCCGATCGCATGGAAGGGTTCCGGCGTTTCGAGACAAATGATCTCGTCGACTTCGGGACGCAGTTCATTGATGGTCTCAGGGGGTGCGACGGCGACAGCCAGGACCAGCTTCTTGGGATCGCGCCGGCGAAGCGCCTTAAGTGCCGCACGGACCGTGGCCCCTGTTGCAATTCCATCATCGACTACGATTGCCGTAGCGCCTTTTATCGGTACGCGCTCTCGCCCCTGCAGGTATAACTCGCGGCGGCGCTCGATCTCGGCCAACTCCCGGGCCTTGGCCTTGTCGAAATCTTGGTCGCTCACACCGGCAAACCGCCGAACGTCTTCATTGACCACGACTTCCGCGTGGCCGCCGTCGACAACAGCGGCAAGTGCGAGCTCCGGTTGGTAGGGCACGCCGATCTTACGCACCAACACCAGATCGAGAGGCGCCTCAAGTACCTTTGCCACCTCGGCTGCGACCGGAACACCACCACGCGGTAGTGCAAGCACGACGGGGTTCTCATATTTCTCTTTGCCCAGCCTTTCTGCCAGGGCGCACCCCGCCTCGACGCGGTCCGCAAAAATATGAACGTTCCTCATAGACACTCCTTCTGAAGATGCCCCTGGAACCAGCTGCCAGCCGCTTCGACGACTTGGTCGAGCGTTCCCGGTTCCTCGAACAGGTGAGTCGCGCCGGGAACGATGTCCAAACGCTTCTCGCACGCTAACCGATTGCGATCCGTTGTTGTTATCGGGCGTGCTGATTTCATCCAATCTGAATTCGTTGGATATCAGGCTGATACCGCCTATGGCAGCATGCTCCGACTTGGATGCAGATGCCAGTTGCACATCAAGGAAACTCAGAACTCTCAGTGCTTGCGAGCTGGCTCAACGATTGATCCACATCAAGCTGACCTCCGATGCGAAGAGCTATTGGTTGGTTGCATTTTGATAGTCAGGCATGAGGCCATGCGCATCGCAACATTCAATCTCGAAAGCCTCGATGTGCCGCCAAAAGCGGCCGTTTTGCTCGAGGACCGGATCGCTATTCTCCGCCCACAGCTCGTGCGCATGGCCGCGGATGTCGTCTGCTTCCAGGAGATAAATACCCAGCGAGAAAATGCAGGATCTGAGCGCCGTCTGCTCGCTTTGGAATTGCTGCTGCAGGAAACCCCGTATGCGGAATTCGAGCGTTCGGTGACTGGAATAGCCGATGGGCGCGGCATGGCGGATGTCCACAATCTCGTGGTTTTGTCCCGGTTCCCTATTCTGGACTCGGGTGAATTCTGGAACAAGTTCGTTGATGCCCCGTTATATCGGTGCGCAACCGCAATTCCAGTTGAAGATGAGGCGAGACCTATTGGGTGGGACCGGCCGATCCTGAAGACGCTGATTCAATTGGATGACGTGCGGATGTTGCACGTTTTGAATGCCCACTTGCGTGCGCCTCTAGCCGCTCCGGTTGCCGGGCAGAAGGATGCGCCGTTTGTCTGGAGTTCAACACAGGGCTGGGCGGAAGGGTATTTCCTGGCGGCGATAAAAAGGGCAGGGCAGGCGTTAGAGCTACGGCTTGCAATCGATCAGATTTTCGACTCCGATCCAGATGCCTTGATCGCTGTGTGCGGAGATCTCAATGCGGAAGATCATGAGACAGCATTGCGCATCGTGCTTGCGTCGGAAGAGGATACAGGCAGCGGAAGATTGGCAACTCGGTCGCTTGTTCCCCTGGAGCGGTCAATCGCAAAGGACAGGCGTTTCACAACGCTCCATCATGGCCGCGCTCTGATGCCAGATCACATAATTGTCAGCCGCAGTCTTCTGGGTTTTTTTCGACACATCGAAATTCACAATGAACCTCTCACTGACGAGCTTGTTGCCTATGCGAAAACCGATAGGCCACCGGATTCGTTTCACGCGCCGGTTGTCGCGGAGTTTGCGCTGAATTGAAGCATCACCGCATCACCTTCAGGTTTTCTATAGTAGGGCTGTCGCCGCGCTCAATAGGGTTTGCGATTTGGTGCGCGGTGTCCTGATCTGCCTCAGGAACGTTGGGCGCGGCCGTGATTGCGCTGTGATGGCTATCATGCTTGGCTTCAATNNATTGCGGCTTTCCGAACGACCTTCGAGATCTCTTCTCGCTCTTTTTCGCTTAGCGAGGATTTGCGTATTGCCGCTATTCTATCAACGGCGTCTTCAATGATGTCGTCTCGCTTTCCCATCCTTTGCTCCATTCACAAGCGCGGTGAGGCCAGCATGCTTCATTCCAACTGCCGGTGGCTTGACGCAAATCCACGAGCCGGCCGCCGGTTGATCCCAGCCGGTCCTTGTGGTGGCCGTTCACGAAACGGTCTCTTCAAGAAACGCCTTTATGCATTCGCGAACCTGGTCCGCTCCTGTCAGCACCAGCGTCTCGTGCGCGAGGTCTACGCACGCGTCTGCTGAGAGTTTCGTAAAATCGAGCTTGAATTCGGGGATCTGGTTCGAATTCATACTGAATTCATCAAGACCGAGCCCGAGCAGTACGGGGGTTGCGAGTGGATCCCCAGCCATGGCACCGCACATGCCAACCCAGATGCCTGCATCCTTTGCAGCAACAATCGTTCGCTTGACCGCGCGCAGAACGGCTGGATGAAAAGAGTCGAACAAGTCGGCGATGTTCGGGTTGCCGCGGTCTGCGGCCATAACATATTGGGTCAGGTCGTTTGTTCCGATACTGAAGAAATCAATATGAGGTGCAATCAATTCCGCCAATTCGGCGGCGGCCGGAACCTCAATCATGATGCCAATTTCGGTGTCCGGATCGAAGGCCCGGCCGGCGGTGGAAAGGCTTTCCTTCGCGGTCTCGAGCTCATTGCGCGCCGCCAACACTTCTTCCAATGTGCTGACCATAGGAAACATGATGCGGACGGGGCCTTTGGCGCTGGCGCGCAACGCTGCTCGAAGTTGGGTCTGGAATAGATCCGAATTGGATAGTCCATAACGCAACCCGCGCCAGCCCAGATTTGGGTTGGCCTCGCCTGGCCTGTCCAGGTAAGGCACCGGTTTATCGCCGCCAATGTCCATGGTGCGGATCATCAGCGACCGCCCGCCGAGCTGCGCCACCACCTTGTCATATACCTTGGATTGCTCTTCCTCATCAGGGGCCGCATCGCGGTTCATATAGAGGAACTCGGTTCGGAACAGGCCAACCTCTTCGGCGCCGCTATCGACGGCAATCTTGGCTTCGTCAACCGAAGCAATATTCGCTGCAACACGCCGCCGCTGTCCATCGCGCGTAACAGCCGGATCAAGCTTGATTGCTTGCGCTTCACTAATGCGCCCAACCCACGAGTCTCGTTTGCGTTTCATGTTATCGAGGGCTTTGGCATCCGGTGCGATGTCTATTGTACCTGTCGTGCCGTCCAGAATGACTTCCGCCCCGTCCTCAACCTCACGCAGGCGGGGGCCAACGCCAAACACAACAGGGATGGGCAAGCCACTGGCGAGGATTCCCGCATGAGCGGTCTTGCCTCCCGTTTCAACGCAAATACCGCGTACGTGCTCCAAGTCGAGGGCTGGCACATCAGATGGCGTCAGGTGCGGAATGCATAGGACAACCGGCCGATCGAACTCTGTGATCGGCTCTGTGGCACCGGAAAGAATGCGGAGCACAAGGTTCGAAACATCAGCCAGGTCATCACCACGGGCCCGAAGCAGGGTATCGTCAAGGCATGCGTAGTCCTCTATCAGGATGGCGGCAGTCTGCTGCCAAGCTGCTTCGGCGTTGAGCTGTTCACCGCGAATGCGCGCTCGCGCGATATCGGCGATTTCTGGATCATCGAGATGCAACAGATGTGCCTTGAATATGCTCGCGTCGTATTCATTCGCGGTGTCACGGCTGCGTTTCATAATACCGGTGATTTCATCTCGTGCGCGCGCCAACGCATCTTCAAGGCGCGCAACCTCCGCTTCCGTATCTTCAACCCTTGTAACGTCGACCGAAGGCAATTCGGTTCGCAGATGGTGCGCCGGCGCAACGGCAAATCCGGGGCTGATAGGAATGCCGTTCAAAACCGGACCAAGTTGAGCGGTTGCAGGGGCAGACTCTAAAGGTGGCGCGGCATCGGGAGCTATTCGTGCAGGTCCCTCGCCGAAATTCTCGTCGATTAGAGCCCCGATCACCGCGTGTGCCTGCGCCGCGTCCTCGCCATCAGCAGAAACGCTGATGTAGTCACCTTCGACCACCTCAAGCGTCACCACCTTGTTGAGACTTTTTGCATTGACCCAGCCGCTGTTCTTAGTGAGGTTCCGCAGTCGCACATCTGAGGTGCAGGCATTCAGGCCAGTGACAAAACGTGCGGCCGGCCGGGCATGCAGCCCGAGCGGATTGACGATCTGGTAGTCGGCATGGATTGCATTGTCCGAATGCTCCAACGCCAGAGTACCGGTTTCTTTGGCAATGTCCGTGGGAGGATGATAAGCGCTCTGCGCCTCTTGGATTACTGCATCCATTGTGCCGCCGCCCGCAGATTGCACCGCGGCGGCGAGCACGCCTTCGACCAGCGGTGCATCACAGAACCGGACTTTGCGTTGCTGATCCGCAGCCAGCAGATCTATGGCCATCTCCGCATTGAGTTTGGCGGCGCCGATATCCGCGAACACCAGAACGCCGTCATTGTCGATCACCTGCTCGATTGCATCTTTGATAAGCAGAGCGTCGGTGCCTAGGGGATTGTCCGGCTCGTCCATGCCACCGGCAGAGACAATCGGCACATTTTCCTGGCTCATCGCTTCAGCCATGCGTTTCAAACCGTCTGATATCTCCCGGCTGTGTGAAACGATGACGATGGCAATCATCAGGTGGCGTCCCCCTCTGAGGCAGCCTCATAGAGTGTCTTGATGATCAGATAGGTTGACGTAGCGCCTGGATCCTGGTGGTCGCGGCTGCGCTCACCCAGATAACTGGCACGGCCCTTGGTCGCGATCATAGGGATGGTCGCTTTCATGCCTTCCTCCGCGGCGTGCGTCGCAGCGTCAAGGCAGGCTATCAGCTCGGCGCCTGCAGCCCGGGCCTCCTTGTAAGCCTCGTGAGCAGGGATCAGACTGTCGAGAATGGTCTTCTCCCCGGCATGGGCTTTACCGCGCATGACAATGCCATCGACCGATGACTTGAGTAACAGCTCCACATCCTCACTGGAAAGCGCCTCCTTGCCCTTGAGCGCATTTGCTGCCTGCAGGAACATGGTGCCATAGAGCGGACCAGCTGCGCCGCCGACCTTCGAGATCAATGCCATGGCTACGGCCTTCAGGATGGCGCCAACATCGTTATCGTCGGGCAGTTTCTCGAGCACCGCCTTGTAACCACGGTCCATATTGTTGCCGTGGTCTGCATCGCCGATCGCAGCGTCGAGTTCCGTCAGGTAGCCCCGATTATCGCGCATTTCATCGGCTGACTTCCTGATCCATGTGGTGATGTGTTCGCTGGTCAGCATTGGCAATCCATTGATGAAACAGGAGCTCACGAATGGGGACAGCCTGTCAATTCGGACTGTCCCCATCTAAGTGTAGTACGCACTTGAGGCCGTTACGTGCCCCAATTTAATGCTGGTGTATGGACACTTGCGTCGTAGAGCCGAAGGATTTCGTCATCGGTCTTAACCAGCGTGATTGAAACACCCTGCATCTCGATCGACGTGATGTAGTGCCCGATCAGCTTGCGGACGATGCTTATGCCCTTTTTCTCCGCCAGTTCATGGAGCTTACCGTAGACCGTGTAGAGCTCGGATATCGGCGTCCCGCCCATGCTATTGACGATAGCGATGACCTTGTCGCCGGACTGGAAGGTTTCATCGACAACTTCAACATCGACGCTCTCCCCCTTATCCACATCCCATTCCGCGAGCTTGCGCGTGTAGGCCTCGTCATCAAGGATATGCGTGGTGAGTATCTCGGTGATCTTGTCGGCGTTCTTGACCTTCATACGCTCTGCGCCAGGTTCGCCATGGATACCGATGCCGATTTCCATCTCATCATCGCCAATGTCAAACGTGGGGGTGCCGTTCTGCGGTGTGATGCACGACGTGAGCGCCATGCCCATGCTCTTGCCTTTGACATTGACCTTCTTGCAGAGCGCCGCATTGCGGTCGAGGTCGTATCCTTCAGCAGCGGCGGCACCACATACTTTTTCAGCAATAACCGTCGTACCAAGGCCGCGCCGCCCTGCTGTATAGCTGGAGTCTTTCACGGCCACGTCGTCGTCGATGATGACGTTGCGCACCTCGATGCCATCAGCCCGCAGCATGTCGGCGGCCATCTCGAAGTTCATGACGTCGCCAGTATAGTTCTTGACGATCTGCAAAACTCCCTTGCCGCCGTTAACGGCCTTCGCAGCTTCGTACATTTGATCCGGCGTCGGCGATGTGAAGACCTGACCCGGGCAGGCGGCATCAAGCATCCCAATCCCCACATAACCTCCGTGAAGTGGCTCATGTCCGCTCCCACCCCCCGAAATGATTGCGACTCGCCCTTTTGCAGGTGCGCCCTTTGCAATGACGAAGTTGGGATCAAATCGAACCTCCAACATATCCGGATGCGCCAACGCCATACCCTTCAGCTGTTCGACGGTCACGTCTTCTGCATTGTTGATGAGCTTTTTCATTTTGTCGTCTCCTCCGGGCTCGGTTTTTGGGGTTGGTCGGTCACGAAGACCTTCTTGTAGGCCTTCTGGTAAACGAGACCTCCGATCAGCGCACCGACGATCGTTGAGACGGTCGGAATCCACCAACCGCCCTTCGGACCTGGAAAGGCAATGTCACCCCAACCCGCAAGTGCTGCCCACAAACGCGGGCCCATGTCGCGGGCCGGGTTCAGTGCCGTCATTGAAATCGGCGCCTCGACGGCGATCAGCGCGGCAACCAGCAGACCGATGAAGGTTGGCGCTAGATTGGCTTGCGGCGCGAGCGTGTTATTCTCGTCCAACAGATAAAAGATGCCGAACAGAAGGATGGCAGTGGCGACCATCTCGGAAATAAACCATTGAACGTTCGTAACTCGTGCCATCGCTTCAGGCGTGTTGCCGATGATGCCGGGATTGGGCGCGAACGTCGTATACCCCATCGCGCTCAACTGGCTGCCTGGTTCGCCTCGGACGATTTCCTTGCTGGCCTCGAATGCGGCCAAGATGTCAGCGTAGAGATAGTGAATGAAAGCCGCGGCGACGAACGCAGCCAAGACCTGAGCGACTATGTATGCCGGGACTTTGCGCCACGGGAAACCCGCGCACACCGCCATGGTGATCGTGACTGCTGGATTGATATGCCCGCCGGATACCTTGCCCGAGGCGTAGACGCCGAGTGCCACGCCGAGAGCGAACATCACAGCCACCACCCAGAGGCCGTAGGCACCGACCCAGACCGCGATGCACACCGATCCCACGCCGAATAGAACCAGAATAAAGGTGCCGATGAATTCGGCGACCATCTCCTGAAAGATCTTATTGTCTGACATTTTACCCTCCTCGGGACTCTTCCAATTTGCCTGGGCGGCCCAAGCATTCTTTCCTCACCTGCTGACGCGTAGCAAAGGCCGATGACGGGGATCACCGGCCGCGCGGCGCTATTCCTCCAGCTGCGCCGCGATTTCCTTTTGGATTTCAAGTGCAAGGGCTACGCTGCCCTTTGCGATTTTCGACTCATCTAGGCCGGAGTTCACGAATGCAGCGCTGGTCATTGCGGCGAGAATTTCAAGATGTTCTTGTTGGTGGTGGCGCCCCAATAGAGCTTTTGCCTTGGGCGGATATGCCATGGTTCGTCTCCTTCGAGTGTGTGTTCTGCCAGGCAGACTGGCTCGCGAATGGTGTTGTTTTGGCGAGATCCGGTTCTGCGAACGAAGTCGGTTCAGCCTTCAATCATTCCTTATCGAGGCCGACTGTTCTTCCGACGCTAGGGAGCGGGTTAGATCGTGCGGAAAGCACACCGTTCGAGACTGCCCATATTCATCCAATCGGGCCGACGAACACCGTCCTGTAGCGCACTATTAAGGAATGAGCGGCGGTCCGCATTGATCTCTATCAATGGAGCTGCTGCTTGTTTGGGCAGTCTGCCCACTGCTAAGAGGTTCGCCATGGCGTCGGGGCGGACGTTAGGCAGCCATGGCTCTGACGACCGTTTGGGATCTTCGCGCGGAAGCACCCGCGTGGTGCCGCAATCGCGACGCGATCATGGAAGTGACAAAAGGGTCGTGCTGGGGGAGGGAGAGAGTCAGTGTCGCTCATCCTGCGGGCCCGTGCGGCAAATTTCCTAACGCCTTCTGAGTGTGACGCTGCCGGTGCCCCTAGAGCTGCTCACGCGCGCGGTCTGGCTGTTGCCACGCATGGTTATGTCAACCTTGCCGGCCACGGTGGATTGCTCACTGAACAGGGTACCGCGGTAGCTGTTTGCGCCGCGTTTTGAAATGCGGCCATACATCAAGAAAGTGCCTCCGGCGGCCGCGCATTTGGCATTGAACACGATCGTCTTACCGGCACTGTCACCCTTTTCATAACGGACCCTGCAACTGACCGGTTCCACCTGACCCTCTGTCAGACGCACTGTGCCGCGTCCGCTCCACGAGCCGAGGATTGAGGCGGCAGAGGCCGCGCTGGTGGCTGTAAGCAGCCCGAGCGCCAGGGCCAGTGCAGCAATAGAAATCATACGCATTGACAACTCTCCATATTTGCCCGGATGGTTCGTAGTTCTATAGGCCGGCTGATTCAAACTAACCTGAGATTTCCCAGATAACCTCAAAATGCATGGCAATCGCAGTCGGTTATCACGGTCATTGATGTAGTTTCACCGCGTTGAACTCAGAAAGTCCGATTTTGGTGATTAGAGCGGGTTGGCAGGGCGAATGTCCCTTCCTGGCTGGGTGCGGAATATATGAGCCGCCGCCGGCGATCAGCCACGTCCGCTTTTGACCCTTAGCGGACATCGCAATTGCTTTGTGTCCGGAAGTACGCACATGTTCCCATTGCAGCTAGACGATGGGCGTGCGCGCTAGTCCCAGAAGAGAGATCTCGGCGCGTGTGATCACGCCGGTGTAGGTCCGCCGCAACGGTTCCTTCATCTTGCCGGAAGCTTCGAAACACGTCCGGAATTCGCGTGAAGATGCAAGGCCATGCCAACCCTGAATGACGCCGCCTGTCAAGAATACGCCGCCCCATGCTGAGATGGCCAATGTGAGATCCTTTGCGACACGCCCAAGCCGCACAGTGAAGACACGAAGGGACTCATCCGCGGCAGCGTCTGATGACACCCTTGAAAAAACTCCATCCGCTGTGGTCGCTGACACCTGCGTTCCGAGGCGGTCGCATTGCTTGCGATACAGGCTCACAAGCCCGTGGCCGGACAATGCGTCCTCTATGGTGAACTCGGCAGAATCGCCGCCGGCCAGCAGCGCCAGCTCGGCCTCGTCTTGTGCCCCGAACGACATGTGACCTGCCTCACTCGGGCAGGTCATCCATTTTCCGTTGGCGGGGAGGATTGCAGCGCTTCCGAAACCGGTTCCAACGTTGAGCGCCAGCATTCTCTGTCGGTGTGAAGGAAGCTCACGGAAGTCTCCAATAGGCGTCACGTCTGAGTGCTCCAGGTGCGGCAGCGCGAGCGCCACAGCCTCAAGATCATTGCGCAGAGCAACTGGAACGTCGCCCGCTAATTGTGAGATCTCAGACGTGCTTATCTGCCAGGGTGCATTTGTAAGTTGCACTTCGCCATTGAGAATTGGTCCTGCAGCACAAACGGCCGCGGCGTTGCATCCCTCCAAACCATCGGTATCGGCCAGATACCTCTTGAACGCCTCGTCGAAATTTGAGAATTCTGCAACGTTATAGATGCGATGAGCGAACAGCTCGCCTTTGGGGTTCGATCTGGCAAATCTCGCGTTGGTGCCGCCAATATCCGCCAGCAGCCGCCAACCCTTCACGCGGCGGCTCCCAGGCGGGTCTCATCCAATGCGGTGAGAAAGCTTTCCTGCCAATGGCGGGCGTCATTCTGCTGCACGCGTTCAAGCAACGCCTGGTTGCGACTCTTGCGTTCCTTCAACGGCATGGTAATCGCCGATTGAAGCGCTTCCGCCACTTCATCGATATCGTACGGATTGACAATAAGAGCTTCTTCGAGTTCCTCAGCCGCTCCGGCAAACTTCGACAGAACAAGGACACCGGGATCCGCCTCGTCCTGCGCCGCAACGAACTCCTTGGCAACCAGATTCATTCCGTCCCGCAACGGTGTCACGAGTCCGACCTCGCTCCCCCGGAAAAGCGCGGCAAGCGTGTGCCGCGGCACGTTGCGATGTATGTACCGAAGTGGCGTCCAGTCGAAGTCGCCAAATCTCCCGTTGATCGCGCCAGTCAGGGACTCCAGCTCTTCCCGAATGTCGGCATACGCCTCCACGTCCTCTCGCGTCGGAGGTGCAATCTGCATAAACGTCACTGATTTGTGGTTTTCCGGGTACAGCTCCAGAAGCCGTCCGAATGCCCGCAGCCGGTCCGGCAAACCTTTCGAGTAGTCAAGGCGGTCCACACCGATGATATGTGTCTTGGCGATTGTTCGTCGCTTCAGAAGATCGATCTGTTTATCCGCATCGGGCGCACGCGCCAGCGCGGCAAAGGCATCAACATCAATCCCAATTGGAAAACAGCCGACAGTGATCGTGCGTCCATATGCCTTGAGATGCCCGCCATTCGGCTCCTTGCCCTGCTGTTCAAGAACATATCGTTCAAAGTTGCCAAGGTCGGTGTGGGTCTGGAAACCGACAAGATCATAGGAAAACAGGGCCCGTACCAGCCAGTCATGTTTTGGCGCGGCGGTGAGAATGTCCGACGGTGGAAACGGAATATGAAGGAAGAAACCGATTTTCTGTTGTTGTCCGCGTTTTCTGAGTTCGGCGGCCAGGGGAATGAGATGATAGTCATGCACCCAGATAAAGTCGTCCGGCTTCAGCAGAGGGACAAGCGCGTCCGCGAATTTTGAGTTCACGCGCTGATAGCCTTTCAGATACCGGGTCGTAAATTCCGAAAGGTCGAGGCGGTAATGAAAGATCGGCCACAGCACACTGTTCGAGAAACCCAGATAATACTCATCATAATCCTTCTGGGTCAGTGGCAGTGTTACGGTTTTCACGGCGCCCTCAGTGCGAATCTTTGGCGGGACACGCGTCCCTCTTTTGACGACCTCGCCGTTCCACCCGAACCAGATGCTGCCTTTCACGTTCAACGCATCGGCCAGTGCCACGGCAAGCCCCCCGCTCTGGCTGGCCTTGGACAGATCGGCCACCCGGTTGGAGACGACGACCAACCGGCTCATACGACCGCGTCCCATGGTCGTGACAGGCGCATCGCGCCATTGATGATGCCGACCATTGAATATGTCTGGGGAAAATTCCCCCACAACTCTCCCGTCTCGGGGTTTGTATCCTCCGAAAGAAGTCCTAGGTGATTTCGGTTTTTGAGCATTTCTTCAAAAATATCACGAGCTTCCTCTGTTCGTCCAATCCGGGCCAGAGAGTCCACCCGCCAAAAGGTGCAGATGTTGAATGCCGTTTCGGGGAGACCGAAATCATCTTGCGCTTCATACCTCATCATATGCGGACCGCGCGCGAGGGTCTTCTCTAACTGTTCGACGGTTGAAACGAACCGTGGGTCCTTAGCCTCAATGAAGCCGACTTCGGACATCAACAACACGCTGGCATCCAAGT
>DEIT01000165.1:13800-19147 GCA_002352635.1 Hyphomicrobiaceae bacterium UBA2767
TTGGCCTGGCCTTGCCAATAATTGGCACGGTCATTTAGGTCGAGATGGGCTGCAATATGCGCCAGACGGTCACAGGCAGCCCAACACATGACGCTTGATGACGTGTGAACCCTGGCACGCGATCTGAACTCCCACATGCCGGCATCCGGTTGGTCATGCAGCTCGAACGCCTGCTCGCCGAAAATTTCCAGAAGGCGGAAATCGTCCACACTGGCCGGCTTGAACAGCCGCGCGTCGAAGAAGGCCTGGCTCGCGCCCAGTATGGCCTTCCCGTAGACATCGTGCTGGTGATGCTCAAAGGCCTGATTGCCAATCCGGACGGGTCCCATTGAACGATAGCCGGGAAGTGAATCGACCGTTCGCTCGGTCAAGGAGGGCTCCAAGGCAACGGAATAGACCGGCTGCAGATGGTTTTCCTTGGCGCTCGCGACCACGTTCATCAGCCAACGGAAATAGTTCTCCATTGTCTTGACCGCAGCCAGGCTGTTCAGCGCCTTGACAACGAAATAAGCGTCCCTGATCCAACAAAAGCGATAGTCCCAGTTCCGTCCGCTGTTTGGTGCTTCGGGTATGCTTGTGGTAACCGCGGCGACGATCGCGCCGGTTTGTTCATATGTGCAAAGTTTCAACGTAATCGCCGCGCGAATGACTGCTTCCTGCCAGTCGAGCGGCAAGGCCAGGCGCCGTGCCCAGCCGCGCCAGTAGTCCAGCGTTCTTTCTTCGAAACTCCTGGCGGTCTCGGCAACACCCCCGGTCAGGGTTTCGTCGGGACCAAGAATAAGATTCAGGGGATCATCGAGATTGAATTCTGTCTCGTCCAAAAGCAGGTCAATGGAAGCGTCTGTCGTGAGCCTGAGCGTGAAATCAGGGCCCACATAGCGGACGTGATTGGAACCGTGTGTAGTCTCTGGTGCGATTGCGCCGTAACTGAAACGAGGCCGAAGACGGACGCGAACACGCGGACGCCCCGAGATTGGGAGGACGCGCCGTACAAGGGTCTGGGGCCGAAAGATGCGGTCCCGCCAACGAAAGCGCGGTGCGCTGTCGCGAATCTCGACCGAGCCCTGCGGACTATGCAATCGAGTGACAAGAACGGCCGAATTCGTTTCGTAGAATTGCTCGGTTTCGGATGCGTCCACGAGATCGATTGCAAACACGCCGTCTTCCGGCGCGCCCTCGGGCGCGCCGAGCAGCGCATGAAAGACGGGATCGCTGTCGAAACGCGGCAGGCAACACCAGACAACACGTCCCTGACGGTCAATCAATGCAGTGAAACTACAGTTTCCAATAATGCCAAGTTCAAGAGTGCTCAACGCTCTTTATCCCGTCCAGATGATTGGCTGCGTCTTGAAGCCAATCGAGAAACTGAGGAATGCCGTCTGCCCGATAGTGCGCCCGCGTCGGTCCCGGACCGACCTTGATCGACACGCCCCTTCGGTCATTCACGACGGCAAACGCATCTTCGTCCGTTACATCGTCGCCGGCAAATAAAGGCGTCCTACCAGCAAACGGGGGCTCAATCAGGAAATCCTTTACCGCGCCGCCCTTGTCACTTGCGCAGACCTTCGCCTCGATCACCATTTTGCCGCGAATGAGATGGATGCCCTCCATGTCACGGATGGCCTCATCCATCGCTTCGACGCATTCTGTTTCTAAATCCGGTCGACCACGGTAATGAAGGGCTATCGAGCCGGTCTTTTGCTCAAACAATAGTCCCTCTTTGTCTGTTATGGAGTTTTGAAGGCGATCGCTAAGCTCCGAGACGAGACGGTCATCCACGAGCGCACCGCGCACCACGCCATCCGCGCTCCGTCTTTTTAGTCCATGCACACCAGCCACAGGCAGATGGAGCGGTTTAAGGAAACTGTCGACATCGCCAATCTCGCGTCCGGTGATCACAGCGAGCGCGCCCCCCAAAGCTGAACTGATTTTGGTCAGCGCATCCCTCGTGTCCGGCGAAAGCTTAACAAGACCGGGATGCTCGGCAATTTCAACGAGCGTTCCGTCAAAATCGAGAAAGACCGCAGAGCGTGTTGGGTCTATGCATCGAGAGCTGAGCACGTTGAGCGGTTTGATCATGGTTGCCGTCAAATCCATCCCAAGCGGCCGATGATTTGGTTTGTTCGTTGCTCCTGCGTAGCGTATCGCATTGACATGACGACCCCTGATCACCCATCCGCTCTGCCTGCGAATCGCCAACGACTACGCAGCAACATACACAAGAGAGTCCGAATGTGCATCGGGCAGTTGTGGGTCGGTTTTTTGCACTGAGCTGACGTTTGGGTGACGTGGCAATACGCCCGCTTTTGGACCCCATCAGACCTGAGATATTCTTGCGTGGACGGGAGATTTGGATCATGAAAACCCTGTTCATTCTCAACGATCCGCCCTACGGCACGGAGCGCTGCTACAATGCCCTTCGTCTCGCGCATGCGCTGTTCAAGAGCGAAGCGGACACGCAAATCACGGTTTTCCTGATGGCTGACGCTGTCGTTGGCGCCAAGGCCGGGCAAACGACGCCCGACGGATACTACAGCATGGAGCGCATGCTGAAGCGCGTCGTCGCAGGAAACGGCGACGTGCTGCTCTGCGGCACGTGTATGGATGCGCGCGGGCTCGCCGACGAGGAGATGATGAGCGGCGCGCGGCGCAGCACCATGGACGAACTTGCTGCGGAAACCGCTGCCGCGGACAAGGTGCTGGTGTTCTGATCGAAGCGATCGACTGAGCCGATGATGAGCGGAATGGCGCGTATCGGTCATGGTTGGGCCCGCATAGGCACGGTCTTGTCGAGCAGCCCCCTCGTATCTCAGTTTCGGGCGCCCAACTCCAGTCGGCTGTAGCGATGTCGAAAGTCTGCTCCTGGCACTTAGCGGACATTAAGCACCGTCCCCGAAAACTCCCGCTTTTGGATGCAGAGCAGACATTTGGCATGGTATGTTTCGGTTGCCACCGCTCTCAAACGAAAAAAAAGACATGTTTTAGATGATCAAGCTTGCATCGATGCGTTGAGGAGCAAATCAAGACAGTTGCGCGCCCCCGCAACCAAATAACCTTCTGAAATACCTTCATAAAATGGCCCGCCGCTTTGGCGGGCTTTTGCGTTTCAATCTCTAGTAACCACCTGGTAGCCACCGTGAAACGAATATTTGGCCAAAAACTGCCATGCTCGGGCAAGTTTGTTTTTTGGCTACACGGGTAAGGGTCAAAGATTCGACTCCCGTGAGTAAGTTGGAGGTGGGTCAGGGGCCGTCGCCCCGCCCGCACCGGGCCCCTTTTGTCCATCCATTGATGGAGTGGACGCATTATTTATATAATTCAGATAGTTATGAAGATGCGTGTGCAATATGTGTGCACTAAGAGGTCAACCTGAATCCACGTTAATCCAAGTACATCAACCGGAAAGCAATTTGCAGCTCAAATTGAAATCGCAGCGGTGATTATTTGCTTGCGGGATGTCTGTTTTCAGGGGCTAAGCAGACTTCATAAGTGACAATGTCAGATGTCCCCTAATGACCCAGTGCGGCCTTCGAAGACTACCGAGAAATAACAGTACAATTCAGGTATTACGATACCAATTTTTCGATTTTGGCAAAGGGGCTGAGGCCAAGCCATGATTGCATCGCGCTTTCGAGTTCTCGGCTACCAGTCAGGATAATTCGGTCTTCTCGCTTGGCGCGAGACACCGTATTCAGCCCCATCCATATCTCAGTCATTGTCCGCAAATCGGTCGATACGTAAAGATCGACATCGAAGCCGGGTTCTATCGAGCACAGGTCAACATTTTTTCCTGGTTCCACTATGAGCCACCAATTGCTGCTTGTTTGCGGCAATTCGCGATACATAAACTGAATAGTGCTCCGATGATGCGGCATGGGATCTGTGTTCAGATTGCGATGCATGTCCCACATCAGCAGCTCCGGATCGAGATTCTCGAGGGTTGGCTTGGTCTCAACCCATCTCTGTCCCCAGTTTCCGACAGCCTCGACTACGGTTCTTAATTCATGACCCGAAGGAGTGAGTTTGTACTCTGACACATCCGGCTCGGTTGGCACCGGCAGACGCTCAAGAATGCCTGCAGCTTGCAGTTCCCGAAGGCGTTTTGCCAGGAGCGCGGGCGACATCCGGGGAACGCCCCGACGAAGGTCATTGAACCGGGTTGAACCGGCGAGGAGTTCGCGCAGAAGGACAACCGTCCAACGCGTACACAAAATTTCAGCAGCCATCGCAACCGGACAGAACTGCTTGTAGCTTCCCTCGGCCATCTTTTCCTCCGAACATCCGACACTGGCCTGTAATTCTAGATTCCACAGTATTTGATCTGCTGATTCACAGCCAGTTCAGTATCTGTACCGGGGTCGATTCAGTTCCTGAACTGGCACACCGGTGTCGGGGCGTGAGACGGTCTGATCAAGCAACGGGGCAGTACTCGTTGCAGCCAGACCAGACAATATGAAAGGAAACATCATGCCACTTGTCGACATCCAGCTTATCAAAGGTGTGTTCAACAACGATCAGAAGAAAGAGATGATCGAGAAGGTAACTGAGACCATGGTTCAGATCGAAGGTGAGGCCATGCGAAGCGTCACTTGGGTGCGCGTGCAGGAACTCAACAGCGGCGAATGGGGAATTGGCGGCAAGGCCCTTACCACCGATGATGTGAAGGCGTTGCAGGCTTCCAACACTTGAATGCTTAAATTCCGGGATCCGGTCGTTCCTTCTGCGTCCGGATCCCAACAACATCCGGGATCGTGGAAACCCCAGTTTTAAATCCGACCAAGCGCGACATTTCCATGCGGTCAACATGTGGAAGATGGAGATTGAGTATGAAACCTCAGCGAGATATCAGCTGGTGGTATTGGCTGGCGACAACTGTTCTGATCGCCTCGGGACTAACTGGCTACGCATATTGCTACTATTCGGCAATGGCACTCACAGCTGTCCAGGTGATCCATTTTTCAGTTAAGGAAATAAGCCTGTCCGCCTTTCCTGTCCAAGTTAGAGTGGCATATCTCGCGCTTCTATTCCTTGGGCAATGGGCACCCATGTCCTGGATCTAATGGGTGCAACTCTTCGACGGGACCGCCATGGTCACGGTTGGCTACTGTCCGCTGGCACGCATCCTCTCTCTGTTGCCATGGAATCGATCTGAGCCAATCTCGTCGGAGCTTGTTGCGCGAACATTTTTCTGAGCCCCCACTCGCGGGAACGTCCTGCAGGGGCTGCCTTCGCAAGTCGCAGAAACCGCGAGACCCTAGATGCCTAGTTGTACACGCAGTCGTAAAAACCTGTCCGTTTCATAACAAACCGGAATGACCGCTCCTGGCACTAAGCAGACGCGCAGGAT
>DEIT01000165.1:19211-25009 GCA_002352635.1 Hyphomicrobiaceae bacterium UBA2767
TGACCCGAAGCGGACATCGAGCACAATCACTCAATCAGTCCTTCGATCATGCCCTCGAATGATTCTGTTCGAGAAGGTTGCGGTCTGATAACTTTCGACCTCGATTATTGTTCTCCAGCGTGACTTGAAAGGATGATCTCGATGTCTTCAACAAGCGACGCCCCGGCACGTGCAACGTATCTCGCTGGCAGGTGGATGCCATCGGATCAGACCTTCCTTGATGCCTGGTCGGAGAAGATCATGGCGAAGGCAGAGGCAGATACCAGCGACCTTCTTCCCGTGGTCCAGGATCTCAAGACACTGATCGAGACCGATGCCAAAGCCTACATGTTCTTTTCGCAGATGTTCGAGGATGTGCCGAAGGGCCGCAAAAAATCTCCCACGGGCAAGATGCAGGTCCGCGACTACGAGCACATGTTGAGGCTGTTCAACACCATCATGACCCACGCGCCGGAGTTCAATGAAAGCGGGCTCGTGGGGTTCCCGTTCAACGCCATCCTCGATTGGTCGATGGCGAACGTTGGCGGTTGGGGTGGTTTTCTGGACGAGACGATCGATGCGCATTTGCGGGCGATGCTCAACGAGTGGGCGGTGTTCCTGCAGTCTCCGGAAAGCACCGCCGTCCTCAGCGACGATCCGAAATCCGGCTGGTTCGGCGCCGACGCGAAGAAAGCAATGCCGACATTCGTCGACGATTTTATTTGCGATCCGAAACTTCCCCATTACGGGTTCAGATCCTGGGACGATTTCTTCACCCGGCGGTTCCGGGAAGGCGTGAGGCCGGTTGCCGAGCCAGACAACGACGCCGTGGTCGCCAATGCCTGCGAGTCGGCGCCGTATCGCGTCTCGCACAATGTAAAACTGCGCGACAAGTTTTGGATCAAGGCCCAACCTTATGCGCTGCAGTTCATGATGGATAATGATCCTTACGTGGACCATTTTGTCGGCGGCTCGGTGTATCAGGCCTTTCTCAGCGCATTCAGCTACCACCGATGGCACGCGCCGGTATCTGGCACAGTGGTCAAAACACGTATCATTGACGGCACCTACTACTCGGAGATCATGGCCGAAGGCATGGACCCTTCGGGGCCAAATGACTCACAGGGCTATATCGCCGAGGTCGCAACCCGTGCACTGATCTTCATCGAGGCCGACAATCCCGATATTGGCCTGATGTGCTTCGTGGCGATCGGCATGGCCGAGGTGTCGACATGCGACATCACCGTGTATCAGGGCCAGCATATCAGCAAGGGCCAACAGACCGGCATGTTCCATTTCGGCGGTTCGACACATTGCCTAGTCTTCGCACCCGATGTGTCGATCGAGTTCGACCTTCACGGTCAAAAGGCAGGCCTCGACAGCTCGAACATCCCAATCAATGCACGCATCGCGACCGTCGGGCCCAGGAAGTCGAGCTGAGGGCTGTCCGCCGCGAAACGGTCAGTGCGCTGGCACATCGCGACACCGAACCGGTTCTCGGCGAGCGCAAGCATTGAGCTTGTTGGTTCATGCCGCATAGACCTGCGGCAGGCGGCCATCAAGCAGCATCCAAATGGCCAGTGCCGCCAGCGCGAGGAGCGCAGCCGCCACCACGAGCTCAATCCTGGTGAACGTCGCTTCCTGATGCGTACCCTCCCGGCGCGCCCAAATGAAAACCGGCAATCCAATGGCATAGATGACAGCGCCCACGAGCATGAATTGCAGGCCTGCAGCGAAGACGAGCCAAAGTCCATAAAGCGTCGCCAGAACGCTAACGGTCAGGGCAGTAGTCTTCCCGATCTTCGCGGTCTCTGGATACTGGCCAGTCCACATAACCTTCCAAAGGAAGGCAGCCGAACCGATGTAAGCTGGCAGGACCACCACGCCGGTGATCGACAGCATTACGTTCCAGGCATTGTTGGAGAAGTAGACGAGGATCATCGCCGCTTGCATGATGATCGTTGAGACCCATAGCGATGCCGAGGCGACACCCGCCTGGTTGGTTTTCGCGAATACTTTCGGGAAGGTGCCATCTTTGGCACAGGCCCAAGGCAACTGGGCAACCAGCAGCGTCCAGACCAGCCAGGAGCTGAGCAGTGCAATGATCACGCCGAGATTGATGAAGACTTCGCCCCACAACCCCACGAGCTTGCCAAGGATCGCCGCAGTCGACGGGGGGGCGATGTGAGCCAGCTCGCCCTGCGACAGCACGCCGAACGGCACGATCGAGACCAATACGAAGAGCCCTGTCGCCACAAGGTAACCAAGCAACGTGGCTCGGCTGACAGTTGCAGCATCCGCTTTGTCGGACATGACGACCGCGCTCTCGATCCCAATATACATCCAGAGTGTCACGAGCATTGTGCTCTTCACCTGATCGAGAAGGCTACCGAGCGGTTTGTCGTGAAGTTGCCGGTTCGTGACGTCGCCCCAGAAGTCGGACGTGAATAGTTCGGTGCGGAAGGAAAAGTAGCCGACCATCATGATGAACAGCGTCACCGGCACGAATTTCGCGATCGTCCCGATGTTGTTCAATACTGCCGCACCATTGACGCCCCGCATCACCAAAAGGCACATCCCCCAGATGACCGCAGAGGCCACCACAATGGCCTGCCACGTATTTCCTCCTTGGAAATATGGTGGAAAGAAATAGTTCAGAGCGTCCATCAACAGGACGGCGTAGCCGACGTTGCCGAAGACCACAGACAGCCAGTAACCCCAGGCGATCAGAAATCCGGTGAGCTTCCCGAATCCGGCCCGCGAATACATGTAAATGCCCGAGGTCATCTCGGGTCGAATGTCGGCGAGCACTTGAAAGCTGCGGGCAAGGAAGAAGATGCCCAAACCGGAGACGATCCACGCGATCAGTATCGCGCCAAGCCCCGCCGACTGTGCCATATTCTGCGGAATATTGAACACCCCGCCTCCGAACATGGCACTGACGACAATCAGCGTCATCGCGAAGAGGCCGAGCTTTTTGCCAGCCGGTGAAGCACCGGCCGCGGCAGTCGCTGATGCCGAATTGCTGGAGGATTTTGTGGTTGCCATTGTGCCCTATCCTTCTGCGGCGAGAGACCCTCATCGCAATCGGCGAAAAGCCTGACGTAGGACACGCCTGTGAGACCTTTCGGTCAAGGGTTTTTCTCGCCGTATGGGCCTGGGCGAGTTGTCACTCGTGTAAGCCGGCGAGCGCCTCCAATGTTTTGGTTTTGGCGATAGATGGAATACTCGACAACGGCCCGAGTTCATTGTTAAGTTTGCAATAGTGAGCCCATCGAATTCAGCCGCTCCATCCACATCGAACAAAACGTCTTACCCGGGATCAAAGCATGACGATAGAGCATCTTATTGCCTTCAACATCGCGCTCTTCGCAGCCATTGCAAGTCCAGGGCCTGCGCTGCTGGTTGCCATCCGTACAGCCCTGAGCGCCGGGCGCAATGCCGGGATCGCAATGGGATGCGGCCTCGGACTTATGGCAGCTACATGGACGTTGATGGCGTTGCTCGGCCTGGAAGCGGTCTTTCGGTTGTTTCCTGTGGCCTACGCTGTCGCGAAAATCATCGGCGCGCTCTATCTGATATACATTGCGTGGAGTATGTGGATAGGCGCGCGAGATGCAATCGAAACGCAAGCCCGGCCCACAAAACATGCTTTTCGGCAGGGCTTCCTTATCAATCTTCTGAATCCGAAATCTGTCCTGTTCGCGGCGGCGGTTCTGATTGTTATATTTCCGGCGAACATGACCGTTGCCGAAAATGCGGCGGTGGTGTTGAACCACGTTATGGTCGAGCTGTTGTTTTACACTGTACTTGCATTCGGCATGAGCACTCAGGCCATCAGCAAACAGTATGTTAGGGCGAAAGTTTATTTGGACCGGTTCGCATCAGTTGTGCTCGGTGCATTGGGACTACGGCTTCTCGCAGGGCGTTGAAAAACCTCAATGACCGCTTTGGGTCAGGGGCGGACGTCTAAAGTACTCCACCAGGGCGTCAGCTATGTGCCTTCAGCGAACATCAAAATTGCGTTGGTCGGAGTACGTTGCTTCACGAGATTTGTACTTCTGTCTTCGGTGCTAGCACTCCGCAAACCGGTCACTGATATTTGCTGATCAGGCCGCAATCGACGCAGATGCCCCTATTCCGGCACGTCGCCAAAACCTCTGCCGATCGCAAGCGGCGCGAGGCGTATCAGTCGGGAATCCTCAACCGCCGCCTGCCGGTGCTTGACTGCCTCCCGATAAACGGGATCGCGGATCATTTCGACGAAAGCCGAGACGGATGGATATTCGGCGATGAAACAATGATCCCAACGCCGTTCGTTCGGCCCGATCAGCATCAGCTCGAACTTGCCCTGCCATACGATTCTGCCGCCGAGGCGCGCGAAGACGGGTTCGCTCTCGCGACCGTATGCAGCATAGGCTTGCGCACCAGTGACATCACGCCCGTCCGGATAGTTCGCGCGCGGGCGAAGCCGCACGAGATTCAGCATGTGTATCAGCCCTTCCCGATCGTTTTCGCGAAAAAGTGCAAACACCTCTTTGGTCGGATCGATGTAGCTGGTCATTGTATAGAATGTCTCTTGGTTGAAGCGCCGTCGGTTTGATTAAGTCGATCACTTGCATAGCATGTGGATGCCATCATGAAGAGACGGTAACCGGTTGGCGCCCAGGGCCATAAAGGTGCGGAGTATCATTGCTTGAATTTGGAGGAGTGTAGATTGTGATACGCGTGGTTTACAGGTGGAGAGTTCAAGAAGCTGATCAGACTGTGTTCAGAGCGGCATGGGGAAAAGCGACAACAACGATCCGAGAAACGACGGATGGCGCACGCGGAAGTGTTCTCTTTGAAAGCTGTGACAACCCGAATGAATTCATGACAATTGCGCATTGGAACAATTTGGACCAATGGAAGTCGTTTGTTGGGGCTGCCCCATTGGTTCACATGAAAGAAATGCACAGTTTGGCGGAGTTGGTATCGAGTGAGGCCTTTCGGCAGGTTGGCGATCACACGATTTAGTCCTCCAGCAAGGGGATATCTTTAGCTGTGTGTTTCGCAAGTGATCGGTGGAAAGTGCTGGGTATGACCATGAACAGGTTCATGCACAGGCGACCATAGGAAGATACGATTGAATGAAATTGGAGGAAGGATTGTGAAAATCCTATTTCTTGGAGGCGTGCTTCTGGCTACTTTCGGAACCTTCGGGATTTCAAACACCCAGCATACTCAAGCTTCGAAATATGCCGGGCAGGAAACGCGCGAGATAAAGAGCCTTTCGCCGGATGATATCGCTGAACTCCGACGCGGTGGCGGCTGGGGGCTGGCAAAGTCAGCGGAACTCAACGGCATGCCTGGGCCAGCTCATTTGCTGGAGCTGAAAGATAAAATTCCCCTCAAGCCAGAGCAAGTTAGCGACATCCAGAAGATTTTCGACGAGATGAAAGCCAATGCAATAAGAGAAGGAGAACATCTCATTGAATTGGAAAAGCAACTCGAGTCAAGGTTCCGTGACCGCACAATATCAGATCAAGAGCTCCGCCGCCTGCTTGATGGGATATCGAAAAGTCGCCGTGACTTACGCTACATTCACCTCTCAGCGCATCTCTCAACGCCGGCCTTGCTGACCAAGGATCAGATTACCCGCTACAATCAGCTTCGCGGTTATGGTGATAACCCTTGCGCTAGTGTGCCTGAAGGCCACGATTCAACAATGTGGAGGAAACACAACAGTTGTGAGTAATCAAGTTCTGCAGAACCAATCGGTTTTGCGGCCACATTTCAGCCTTAGATTTTCAAAGATTTGAAGCGTCGCAGAAGTCTGT
>DEIT01000140.1:0-4373 GCA_002352635.1 Hyphomicrobiaceae bacterium UBA2767
AAAATGCCTGAAACACCCCAAATGAATGCTCCGAACACCTACCGCGGCGGGCCGGACGAGGGTGGTCATTTCGGCCTCTATGGCGGGCGTTTCGTTGCCGAGACGCTGATGCCGCTCATACTCGAACTTGAGCAGGCCTACGAAAAGGCCAAGACTGATCCGGAATTTCAGCGCGAACTCACGCATCTGAATACGCACTATGGCGGACGCCCGAGCCCGCTCTATTTTGCTGAACGGCTCACTACACATCTGGGCGGTGCGAAGATCTATTTTAAGCGCGACGAGTTGAACCACACAGGTAGCCACAAGATCAACAATTGCCTGGGACAGATCCAGCTTGCCAGACGTATGAACAAGACCCGCATTATTGCCGAGACTGGCGCCGGTCAGCACGGTGTGGCCGTGGCCACAGTGGCGGCACGTTTTGGACTGCCATGTGTGGTCTATATGGGTGCGACGGATATAGAACGTCAGGCACCCAACGTGTTCCGCATGAAATTACTCGGCGCGGAGGTGCGACCCGTCACCGCCGGGACCGGTACGCTCAAAGATGCCATGAATGAGGCACTCAGGGATTGGGTGGCCAATGTCCATGACACATTTTACATCATCGGTACTGCGGCCGGTCCGCATCCGTATCCGGCGATGGTACGGGACTTTCAGTCTGTGATCGGCAACGAGGTGCGCGAACAGATGCAGGAAGCGGAAGGCCGCCTCCCCGATACGCTGGTCGCATGCATTGGTGGCGGTTCGAATGCCATCGGATTGTTTCACCCGTTCCTCGATGACAAAGATATCGCCATCTATGGTGTGGAAGCGGGCGGGCGCGGCCTCGACGACCCCGAAGACCATTGTGCCTCCATGAATGGCGGCGCTCCAGGTGTACTTCACGGCAACCGCACCTATCTGCTCCAGAATGACGACGGCCAGATCATCGAAGGCCATTCGATTTCCGCCGGGCTCGACTATCCAGGCGTGGGTCCGGAACATTCCTGGTTGCGCGATACCGGCCGGGTCACCTATGTCCCCATCACCGACAAGGAAGCACTCGACGCGTTCCAGCTTTGCACGCAGCTTGAGGGCATCATACCCGCCCTTGAGCCATCCCATGCTCTGGCCCAAGTCGCAAAGCTCGCCCCGACGCTACCGGAAGACAATCTGCTGGTGATGAACCTGTGCGGACGCGGCGACAAGGATGTTTTTGCCGTAGCCAAGCATCTCGGCGTGGAGATGTAGGAATGGCCACCCGCATCGACGCACGCTTTGCAGCATTGAAGAAGGAGGGGCGTGGGGCGCTGGTGACATTCACCACCGCCGGTGATCCCGACTATGAGACGTCACTGGAGCTCCTGAGACAGCTCCCTGGCGCGGGTGCGGATGTTGTGGAGCTCGGCATGCCCTTCTCCGACCCGATGGCTGACGGACCGGCGATTCAGGCCGCATCCCAGCGCGCACTGAAGGCCGGTCAGACCATGAAGAAGACACTTCAAATGGTCCGCGAGTTTCGCAAGCAGGACGATGACACACCGATTGTCCTGATGGGGTACTACAATCCGATTTACATCTACGGAGTGGACGCCTTCATTGCCGACTGCCTAGAGACTGGCGTAGATGGCCTCATTGTTGTGGATGTGCCGCCTGAGGAAGATGAGGAAGTGTGCATTCCCGCACTGAATGCGGGGCTTAATTTCATCCGCCTGGCGACGCCAACCACCGACGGGAAACGCCTGCCTGCCGTACTCTCAAACACGTCGGGGTTTGTCTACTACGTCTCAATCGCCGGCATCACGGGCACCAAAGCGCCCGACCCAAGGGATGTGCACGCCCATGTGGCGCGCATCAAGAAAGAAACGGATTTGCCGGTCGCGGTTGGTTTTGGCGTCAGATCGCCCGAACAAGCTCGGGCGATTGCCGAAGGTGCTGACGGGGTTGTGGTGGGAACAGCACTCGTTGATGCCCTCAAGTCCACGCTCGATGATAACGAGAAGCCAGGCAGGGACACTGTTAGCAAGGTCACCGACTTGGTAAGAGGCCTTGCAGGCGGGCTCGCGAAAAGCGAAACTGCGGCCGCGAAATAGCCTTACGCCAAAACTAGGCTCGTGGAAATGCTGGTCACCAGACTCAAAGCTATCGAACTGAGGAAAAGACCGTGAACTGGATTAACAACGTCGTCCGTCCCAAGATTCAGCGCATCCTGTCCAAGCGGGAAGTGCCGGACAATGTATGGATCAAATGTCCTGAAAGCGGGCAAATGATTCACTACAAAGATCTGGAAGCGAACCAGTTTGTGGTTCCGGGCAGCGACTACCATATGCGCATGACAGGCGAAGCGCGGTTGGGTTTCCTGTTTGATGGGGACGAATTCGAAGCCATCGCAACGCCTGAAGTGAGTGCCGATCCACTAAAGTTTCGCGACGAGCGACGCTACACCGACCGGCTAAAAGACGCCCGCTCCAAGACAGGCCTCAATGACGCGGTACTTGTTGGCGCCGGCACCTTGGATGGTACGGCCGTTGTCGCGGCGGCCCAGGACTTCGCATTTCTCGGCGGTTCGCTCGGGCGGGCTGCAGGTGAGGCAGTTATTACCGGCTTGCGGGAAGCCATATCCCGTGAAACGCCCTTTATCATGTTTGCTGCCTCAGGTGGCGCGCGCATGCAGGAGGGCATTCTCTCTCTCATGCAGATGCCTCGCACAACTGTCGCCGTACAAGAGCTGAAAGAAGCCGGCCTTCCCTACATTGTCGTCCTCACCCATCCAACGACAGGTGGCGTCACCGCGTCATATGCAATGCTGGGCGACATTCATATTGCAGAGCCCGGCGCACTCATCGGATTTGCAGGTCCGCGGGTAATCGAGCAGACCATCCGGGAAAAACTTCCCGAAGGCTTCCAGCGCTCGGAATATTTGCTGGAACACGGCATGGTCGACATGGTCGTCCACCGTCACAAGCTGCGTGAAACACTGAGCCGCATCTGCAAGCTTTTGATGGATGCGCGACGTGATGAACTCAGCACTGGCATGGCAGACCAGGAGATACCGCTTCAAGAACACGCTGCCTCCGATGAGAGCGGCATTGAGGACGCTGAAACGGAGGACGTTCCTCAGAACGAGAGCACGGACAACGAAGTGCAAAATGGCGATACCCGCCCTGCTGCCGACTAGCAACGCCGCGCCCAACTGAGGCCGTTCATTTCCAATGACATCTCTGACACCTTCCGTTGGGCGCGCCGACAGCCCTGCCGCCCCTTGCAGCCAATCCAGTGCCGAGATTCTTAAACGGATGGAATCGCTGCATCCGGAAGTGATCGACCTGACACTTGACCGAGTGAAGCGGTTACTCACCACCCTCGGCAACCCTCAGGAACGCTTGCAAGGGGTCATCCATGTGGCCGGGACCAATGGCAAGGGTTCGGTCATCGCCTACCTCAAGGCCATTCTGGAGGCGGCAGGCAAGCGTGTGCATGTGTTTACATCTCCGCATCTGGTGCGGTTCCACGAACGCATCGCGCTGGCTGGCCCACATGGTGCGGTTCATATCTCGGAAGAGGATTTGTCTACTTATCTCCTCCGCACCGAGGAAGCGAACGGCGATGAGCCAATCACCTTTTTTGAAATTACGACAGCTGCAGCCTTCCTCGCCTTTGCGGAGAACCCTGCGGACTATGTGCTGCTTGAAACTGGTCTTGGTGGCCGACTTGATGCGACAAACGTGGTGTCGCGTCCTGCCCTGACGATCATTACGTCCGTATCCCACGATCACGAGCGCTACCTCGGCTCCAACCTCGCAATGATTGCAGGTGAAAAGGCCGGAATTCTGAAAAGGGATGTGCCTTGTGTCGTCGCTCGTCAGGCACCGGAAGCATTCCAGTCAATCGCTTCGCGCGCGCAAGAGCTCGGCGCAAGACTTGTTGATCAAGGCCAGGCTTGGGATGCCTTCGAGCAACATGGCCGGTTGGTCTTCCAGACCGATGCAAGCCTGGTTGATTTGCCATTGCCGCGCCTTGCCGGACGCCATCAGATCGACAATGCCGGCCTCGCTCTGGCGGCCACAAGTTCGCTGGCAGATAGCGGAATCGACGAAGCCGCAATGGCGCGCGGACTTAAATCGGCGCGCTGGCCGGCCCGGCTTCAGCGCCTGACGCACCCTTCCCTTCAGCCATATGTAATGAAGGGTTCAGAAATCTGGCTCGATGGGGGACACAACGAATCCGCGGCTGAAGCGTTGGCGCGCGCCATGGCCGAGATGGAAGAGCGGGTACCACGCCCCCTGCACCTGATTTGCGGAATGATGACGGGCAAGGATGCGTCTGCCTTCTTCAAACACTTCGCCGGCCTTGCCAAGTGGACGGCAACGCTCACCGTGCCGGACAGG
>DEIT01000140.1:4497-12002 GCA_002352635.1 Hyphomicrobiaceae bacterium UBA2767
TGATTTGCGGCTCGCTCTATTTGGCGGGGCACATCCTTGGATCACTCGAAAAATAAAGCCCCGGGCTCTGGACCGGGGCTTTACAGCATAATCTGACCCACAAAGGCTATGATCAGGAAATAGCGTCGTTGATCCAGTCCAAAAGTTTGCCCTTGGGTTGAGCGCCCATCTGCGTCGAAGCCACTTCGCCGTCCTTGAACAACATCAACGTCGGAATCGCCCGGATGCCGTATTTGCCCGGCGTGCTCGGATTTTCGTCGATGTTGATTTTGGCAATTTTGACCTTGCCGGCCATTTCAGTGGCGATTTCTTCAAGCGCGGGAGAAATCTGTTTGCAGGGACCACACCATTCAGCCCAGAAGTCCACTACGACCGGCGTACCGGATTTCAGGACTTCATCCTCGAATGTGTCGTCAGATACCTCAGAACTCGTCATGGAGTGCGTCTCCTGTGTTCCGGGCTTCGGAATCAATCCGAACCCATCAAAGTCGCACGGAACGTATGTGCCCGCCCCCTCGCCGTCAAGGGCTGGCTAGAGCGCGTCGAAGCTCGCGGCTGCTTCGTCCAATATATCACCGGGGATCTCCATAATGTGCGGTACCGCAGTCCACAGAAGCGCCGCGCGAACCCGCTTGCCGGGGTAAATCTGGCTGAGGGCGGCCCTGTAAGCAGCAAGTTGACGTCTGTAGAGCGGGGCTACATTCTCGGGCTTGGATGGCGGCGGGCGGTTGGTCTTGTAGTCAACGATCAAAATCTCGTCATCGCCCACGATCAACCGATCGATTTGACCGCTAAGTTCCAGCGATGGAGCCGCCTTTCGCGGTAATCGTCCGATGATTGGAACTTCCGCCAAACCTCCCGGGCCGAAAAGCGGTGCAAAATCCTCATGTATCAGGATCGCCATTGTTTCTGTCACAATTGCCTTGCGTTGCGCCTCATCAAGCGCTGAACCACGGGCGTCGACGAATGCGCGGGCAACTTGTTCCTGCTGGTCAGATGGAACCCCGGGCAGATGCTCCAGCAACGCGTGTATGAGATTTCCCCTCACGAAACGCGCTGCACCGGCGCGCGAGAGCGGAGGTTCCACATCCTGCTCGGTGCGCAGCATCTCTTGCGTTGCGCTACTCGAAATCTCCGGAACAGCCGACGGTGTGAGCGCGAGACTGGCCGGTTCCTCTTGTGGAGCATCAGTCAACGCCCAGGAAGGCAGCGCCACCAGAACCTCCGATGCCTCCACTTTGCGGTCTGCTTGCGCAGCTTCCTCCGTCGCTGCGACTTCATACCGGAAGACAGGCTCGCCGAATACACCCGAGGCCTCTTGCCCCAACTCCTTAAGCCCCTCAGAAACAAGCGAATACCAGCAATCGGCGGGCAGTTCCTTCCCTTGCTGCCAACCGCACACATAGAGCCTGTCCCGGGCCCGTGTCATCGCCACATATAGGAGCCGGTTATGCTCTTCACGCTCTGCCGTTTTCAGCAACTCCTTAGCCTCGCTTATGGCCTCCAGCGGCATTGTGCCGGAAGGCACCCAAACGAGATGGTCAGGGCTGTTGGGGGGTGCCGATGCGCGGGGTAGCGGCAGCAATTTGGGTTTGGCACCACCCCGTCCGGTTGGTGGTTTGCAGGTATCAGGCAGGATAACGATATTGGCTTCGAGGCCCTTCGCACCATGTACGGTCATGATGCGAACTTCGTTGCGAAGCTGCTCCATATCGCGCTTCACCTCAATCTCGGCTTTACGCATCCAATCGAGGAATCCCTGAAGCGAGGGCGGCGCGAGTTGTTCATAGTCGAGCGCGAGATTGAGGAACTCGTCTATGGCATCACCCGTGTCCGGCCCTAACCGGGCGACGAGCGCAAGGCGCATACGCATCTGGTCCTCTTCCAGGACACGTGCAAAAAATTCATAGGGCGGCTCCCTGTCCGCCTGATTGAGCCAGTGAGTTAGTTGTATAACGACCGCGGCATATTTCTCATTTTCATCTGCCTTCTGCCGCAAGGCATCCCAAAGGGCGCCGTCACGGCCATATGCCAGATCGAACAGATCATCGTCATCGAAGCCGATGAGCGGACTCTTAAGTATGGTGGCCAGTGTCAGGTCATCCTCCGGCATGAGTACGAAGTCCCCCACGGCCATCAGGTCCATGACACCAAGCTGCTCCGCGAGCTTCATTCTGTCGGCCCCAGCGACGGGAATGCCGCGTGCTTTGAGAGCGCGAATGAGTTTGGCCACGAATTCATCACGGCTCCGCACCAGAACAAGAATGTCACCCGGCTGGACGTCGCGCCCTTGTGAGGGAAGTTGCTCGCGCTTCTCGAGCCAATGCTGGATCGTGCGGGCTATCCGATCCGCCAGCTTGTCGCGCACGTGCCGGCCAACAGCAACTCTCTCCTGTGGCCGCATCGCATGGGCAGGCTCATGATCTTCCGGAACTTCCACCGCCCACAACTCGGTCAGACCTGGCTGACCCTCGCGGATCGCCTGATGCACTACTTCGTCACCGGCCCAGCTCATTCCCTCTCGGGCCGCGCCACGCGCGAATACCTCGTCGACGGTCCTGAGCACCGGTCCAGTGGAACGGAACGATACCGTGAGCGGGACGGTCTTGAATTCGCGTCCTGCGTCTCGAGCCTGCCTCCCGAACCCGCGACCGTGGATGCCGAAAGATTCCGGATCCGCACCCTGGAAGGAATAGATCGACTGCTTCTCATCCCCAACTGCAAACAGGGTGCGCGCCGTCTCTCGCGCGCTTTCCCCTGAGAAAAATTCCCGCGCCAGTGCATCAATCACCCGCCATTGGATCGGGCTGGTGTCCTGAGCTTCGTCGACGAGGATATGGTCGATACCGTAGTCCAACTTGTAGAGCACCCATGCGGCAGCGCGGGATGTTTCAAGCAAATTGACGCTCTTCACAATCAGATCGTCATAGTCCAGCGCTGCCCGTGACGCCTTCAAATGTTCGTACTCACGGATAATCGCATTTGCCAATGTCAAAAGCGCGCCGGTAGATGAAACGATCTCCAGCACTGCCTGTTCCTGCGCGAGTGTTGCGATCTGTGACTGCGCCTCCTCCAGCTGGCGCAACGCCTCAGGAAACGCCTCTCTGACTGCCTTGGTCAGCAGATTTGCGCGCGGCTTATGCTGTTGCGTCAAAAACGCATCGCGAAGCGCCTGCGCGCGCGGCTCGTTGGCTTTCTGCGCCTGCGCCTTGCGCAATGCATTGAGCAACCTCTGCTCCGTCGTCTTTTCTGCTGGAATATCCGCCAGCATGAAATCGATCTGTCCATCGCTCAGCACATCGGCCATCTCATTGAGAACATCCGTGACGCTTCGCTCGATGCTGACGCCGAGAGCCCGTGCGATACCGCGACGCTCCGCATCAGGAAACCTCTTGTCGCCGCCCGCAAGATCGCTCATTTGGCGCAGCGCGTCCCGGCTGCCAAGTGTGACACCGATGATGTCGCGGAATCGCTCCTCGCCGGTTGCTGCAATGACCTGCATTAGTGCTCGGCCAAGCGGTGCAGTTTCGTCTTTAACTGCTTCGCTCAACACTGCATCGATGGCGGCATCGCGCAGGGCTCGCTGCTCCTGATCAGCCACAACCTTGAAATCCGCCTGCACATCTGCTTCAAGCGGAAATCGGTGAAGCAACCGCTCGCAAAAGGCATGGATAGTCTGAATTTTGAGTCCGCCCTTGGTATCGAGCGCAACCGCGAAGAGCTGGCGTGCACGCACCATGTCACCCGGCGTCGCGGCGTGCCCTCGCAAGTCCTTCAGCCCGCCCGCAAGATCCGGCTCGGCCATGACCGACCACTCGCTCAAAATTCCATACAGCCGGTTCTCCATCTCGGCTGCCGCCGCTTTGGTGTAGGTGAGACAAAGGATTGCCTCAGGCCGCGTGTAGCCACCAAGGGTCTCGTCTTCTTGCAGCAAAAGCCGCAGGACACGGTTGACCAATACGGTTGTTTTGCCCGTGCCGGCATTGGCCGACACCCATGCGGAAATTTCTGGGTTGGAGGCAACTGCCTGGTTGCGATCTGTCTCCTGTTTAAATTGCGTGACGGACATGGGATTCTACTCCTCCCCGCCGCCGGACTGCCATTCGTCAACACGCGCCAGATGCGCATAGTCATCGAAGCGGTAGGAGAAGCCAGGACGTCTCAGTGCCGTATAGGGCTGCCCCTCCTTCGAATAATCAGATACGAGCCGCCGCAAATGCTCAATCGCTTCGTCGGCAAGCGCTTCTGGCGCAAGTTTGTTACTGGCATCACGCTCTTCACCGCCCTGGCCGTAGCCGCGGGCGCGAATATAAGCGAGACGCGATGCAGATCCCCTAGGGACACCATCAAACCCTCCCGACCGTGCGATTGCTGCCTCCAAAGCGAGCTGGGGAGCGTAAGATTTATCAACCTGGGTTAGTGTCGGCGGGTTTCCCGTCTTGTAGTCGTAGATTGCAAGCTCACCATTGTCTTGAACATCGATGCGGTCCGCACGCGCGGTCAGTGTGAATTCTGCAGTCCCCTCCAGAGGCAGCACGCCACTCACCTCCGCATAAACTTTTGTGACGTGGTTGCGCCGTTGATGCTCGGTGGTGGCAAACCATCTGGCAAAATGCGCCATCTGACCGCGCCAGAACGCGCTGATACGCACCTTGTCGCCATACTCCGCAAACAGATCATCGGCAAAACTGACAAGCTTCCCAGCAATATCTGGCGGCAGTCGATCGGGATACTCGAATGCAAACTGCATAAGTGCATCATGGACGAGCATGCCTCTCAGCGCTGCATCGGGCTCACCGGCTAGCGCCTCCAGGGGATAAAGCCTCAGGATATCCCGCGCAAAAATACTGTAAGGGTTGGCGATCCACGATTCGATGCGGGTGACTGAGAGACGCTTCGGTCTGGCGTCAGCGGGCGGAGCTGGTGCAGGCGGTGCAGCAGCAGGGACAGGATCTGCCATGTCACGTGCCAGTGCCCAATCAAGCCAGGGGTCCATTGGCTTGATTGCTTCGCGCAGATCAAGCGCGCTGAGCACGGCGTCGAGTCTGAGCAGCCAGCGCGAAGCGACCGTTGGTGTACCGTCTGCTTTTTCTGCCCGCGTGAGATACACTTTCTCAACACCCAAGAGCTGGGCAACGTCATGTGCGGACAGACCGATTCTCCGCTCTGGCGCTGAAAGCCCGACCGCAGCGCGCATGGGCCGACTCAACCACGGATCGCTTTCCACTGTCGCCGGCCACACGCCCTCATTGAGGCCGCCGAGCACAACCGTATCGGGACGCTGAAGGCGCGCCTCCAGCGGGCCCCAAATGAAAACACGCGGATGGGCAGGCACGCGTTCACGCACAGGCAGTCCGGAAATGAAAGCCCGGTAGAAGTCCGGATAGTCAGCAGGTATTATTGGGAGGTCATTGCTTTTTGCAGCGAGCATGGCCTCAAAAAAATTCGCGAGTGTTTCGCCTGCCTGCCCGCGCCACAGGACGGCACTGACTTCGGTTTCATCGCTTGCAAGCGACTGCCCCACCTCGATATGGGCTCGCAGGATGGCGTCAAACTGCACTTCATCATCGTGTCTCAGAAAGAGTTCCCGCAAGGGTTCGAATGCCAGTTCGAGATCATTCAGCAACAGATCAATTGTACGCCAGTCCTCTTCGCCAAGACGTTTGATATTGGGGTGAATGTGTTTTCCGTCCCGCGCACGGGCGCGAGCCACGGCATCGCGGTGCTCTGCAAGACCCTTAGCCGTTGCCGGCTGGCGAAATGCGGCAAGCTCCAAAAGCCGCACAGCGCGGCGCATCTCTCCTGCTCTGCGTCCCAACCGCGTCAAGGGATGCTTGAGCAGTGCCAATAGAGGCACCGGGCTCATACCGCTTCCAGCGGCTTCGGCCACTGCATCCATGAATGCACCAGGCAGTGTCTTGGCCAGAGGTTTGCCCGCGGAATCATCGACCTGCAGACCCCACTTCTCAAGCCGCGCCGATACACGCCTGGCAAGCCTGCGGTCAGGCGTTACCAACGCGGCAGTATGATCAGGTTGCTCGACCGCATCACGGAGCAGCAGGGATATGACCTCGGCTTCATCCTGTTCTGTTGGCGCATCGATACGCAAAAGCCCGCCAAGAGCGCTCGCAAGCTCATCCCGGTCGGCGTTCTTCGCAAATTGGAGCCACCTGTCCGTCTTGCCCGCAGGCCGCATCACTTCAGATGTAAGCCGGGCTCTGCCACCCTTCCCATCACCAGCACCCAGAACGATCACCTCTTCTCGAGTCATCCCGAGACGGGAGAGAAATTGATGCATGCCAAATTGCGGGTGCTCGGGATGAGGTTCAGGCTCCGAGATCGCCAGCCAGCTTTCTTCGTCCAGCGCAACATCCAGGCCGGGAAACACGACGGCACCGTTTCCCAGTTTCGAAACGGCTTCCAACAGAGCAGCCGTTGCCGGCACGGTGCCCGTCGAACCTGCGGCGATCACCGGCGCATCTGGCTCGTTCGCGAGAAGACGCTCTGTCTCAGCAGCCATCAAGGCATCGCGCCGGGCGTATGGGCCCATCACTCCGTTCTCTTCCAGAATCCGCGGCCAGTGTTCGGTGATGATGTTCAGAAAATCCAATGTCTTCTGCCAGTGCTCGGCGAACTGCTCAGGGACCAGCGCGGCAAGAGCATCCAAACCAACGCGCTCGGTATCCAGTGAATCCATCAATACGGCGAGTTGGGCGGCTAGGCTCGCAGCTTGTGCCGGTGTGGCGCGGGTCCGGGTGCCTTCGCCCTCTGCCGTCTCAGCCGCAATCCGGCTCCACCGCAGGACGAGCGTGGTCAATGCCAACCGCCGATCAAGGATGCCAATGGCAGGAGGAAGAGACAGCGCCAGGACAGCATCCTCTCCCGCTTCTCGTGGTGACGCCAGTTCGAGTTCATCCTCATCAACGTCACCGAGAGGGCGGATGCGCGGCAACAGCAAGGCGTCATTCCCTGACATCCGCAGGAACGCATCCTGAAGGGCGCGTACGGCGCGGCGCGTGGGAAGAAGAACCGTCCACCGAGCGAGATCAAGCTTGTCGGGCGGTTCTCCGCCCGCAACCGGCAAATCACCTGTCAGGATCGAATGTGCCAGCGTGTCGAGAAATGAAACGTCAGGCGGAATCGTGTAGAGCCGGGGGCCTTTGGTTTCACGCGTGCTCACGGCGCAAGCGCTCCTCGGCCGCGCGCACTGCGTCGGGCGTGCCGACATGCATCCACAGACCTTCGTGCCGCACGCCGTATACGCGGCCAGCGTCGATTGCCCTGTCCCACAGTACGTTCATCGAGAATTTTCCGTCCGGTGCTTCCTCGAACAGGTGGGGATGGGCAATGGATACGCCGGTAAACACAAATGGTACGCTCTCGCCCTGCTCGGGCCTGCGCACGAGGCCTTTTGTATCCATGGCGAAATCCCCGCGTCCGTCATAACCGAGCGTTGCGGAAACGGGCGCAAGTAGAAGCAGCGTATCCATAACATCAGCATCCCA
>DEIT01000140.1:12066-12987 GCA_002352635.1 Hyphomicrobiaceae bacterium UBA2767
CAACACCGCCGCCGGTATCCAGCAGCATGTCGCGTTCGTCTGAAATCACGATACTTGGATGCACGCGTCCAGCGAGATGTGCTTCGATCTGATCAGCCATGTGATGCACGTTTACGACCGCCTCAGCTACACCCGCAGCTGCAATGCGATCAAGGACGTGGGAGATGAGCGGTTTGCCTACCAGAGGCACAAGCGGTTTCGGTACACTATCCGTCAATGGACGCATGCGCGTGCCAAGCCCTGCTGCGAGCACCATTGCTGTCTTTGGCATGCTCACAAGGCCCTCCGACGGCTACGAGTTGAACGGTTTGGCCCGCAAGTCAGCAGGCAGGTTCTTGCCGAACCATGCGCGAAGCTGCTCAAGGCGGGGATGGGCCAGGTTTCGCTCCAGATAACCCGAAACACGCGGTATGTGAGCGAGATAATCATGTTTGCCATCACGTTTCGCAAGCCGCGTAAATATGCCCAGGATCTTGCAGTTGCGCTGCGCACCGAGCACTGCATATGCAGCAGAAAACGACGCGAGATCGAATCCAGCCTCAGTTCGCGCACGCGCGCGACAGTAGTGGGCGAACAGACGTCCTTCAAGATCCTCCGGGATATCGCGACGAGCATCCTGTAGCAGTGCAACAAGGTCATAGGCTGCGTGCCCAACAAGAGCGTCCTGAAAATCGATTACGCCGACCTGTGCGATTCCCTCGAGATCAGGCAACCAAAGCAAGTTAGGAGAATGGTAGTCCCTCAGCACCCAGTCCTCATCTTGCCCTATGACGGATCCCAACAATGGCCGAAGCGTGTCGAGATAGGTGTTGCGCGCATCATCGCCAGCCGCATGTCCGTGTACCGCGGGATAGAACCAATCGAGCAATAACTCCGCCTCGAACTCCAGCGTTTCCTGGTCATAGGCATGAAGCGTGTACT
>DEIT01000140.1:13049-21079 GCA_002352635.1 Hyphomicrobiaceae bacterium UBA2767
TTATGAGAAATCCGCTCTCCAGATCATGCGCAAGAATGCGCGGGACGCTCAATCCAGCCTCTCCCAGCGCTCCGGCAATCGCGACAAACGGTTTAACATTTTCCGCCAAGTGAACGAGCTGGCTGTAGGGCTTGCCGTCCCGCACGGGCGCCCCGTCAGGCCGGGCCGGTGAATCCATCAAAACAACAGTGTCACCGTTGCGGAGAAGACGTGCATAGGCACGTGTTGAGGCATCACCCTGAAGAAACAGAGGTGTTGCCCTCGCCCATTCCGTGCCAGAGCAAAAATTCATCATCGCCTTGAGGCGATTGGCCCGCGGCTTCCATACGCCGTGACCCTTGATCGTGACGTTACGCAAGTGCTCGCTGGAGCCGTCCGTGAGGGCGATTTCAAGTCGGTCAGCGGGCAGATGCTGCGCGACCCGCTCCGGCCACTCAACCAGGGCGGCACCGCTTATTAGCGCATCATCAAAGCCAATTTCCCGCAGTTCGTCCGCGCCTTCCATACGGTAGCAGTCGATATGAGCAATCGGTAAGCGGCCCTGTTCGTAGCTCTGGACGAGCGCAAACGTCGGGCTTGGAATATCGTGTGCGTCATCCTTGAGAATTGCGCGGACAACGCCACGTGCAAATGTTGTCTTTCCAGCCCCCAACGCACCTGAAAGAGCAATGATGTCGCCTGGCCTCAGAAAAAGAGCAACGAAGGCGCTGAGGCGGATCACCTCATCCAGATCCGCGTCCTGAATTGTCCAGTGCGCGCTCATCCGGTCGCGGCGGCAGACGGCGGGATTTGTGTGCCCGCCTCATCCAATTCGCTGCTGCGCTCATCCAACTGTGGTGACGCTGCCTGTTCATGCTGCCTGATCGGCAAATGCAGGGTCACCGTGGTGCCAACACCCGGCGCGGAGTTAAGAGAAACCCGCCCCCCATGCAATTCGACGAGGTTTTTCACAATGGTGAGGCCTAGTCCCGCGCCGCGGTGAAGCGAGCCCTGGGGGCGTGTCTCAAACCGATCAAACGCGCTTTCGTGGTAGTCTTCAGGAATTCCGCGCCCCTCATCCTCAACGCTTATGGCGATCATCTCGGCGTCGCGCCGACAATCGACAATGATGCGCCCACCTGCCTCGGAAAAACCGGCGGCATTGGAAAGCAGGTTGAAGAGCGCCTGCGTCACCCGTCGCCCGTCGGCGATGAAGTCCTGCGCGTCTTCGCCCACACGCACCTGCAAATCAAGGCCGCCCTGATTTATGCGCTCCTGCACACCTGCCACGGCTGCGCCGATAACCTCTTGCGCTTTCACGGGCGCCAGAGACAGTTCCAACGCACCGGCATCGATCGTCGCCAGATCAAGAATATCGTTGATAATCGCAAGCAGTGAGTCCGACGAGGTCTGGATATCGCCGAGGTACTCACGCTGGCGCTCGTTGAGATCGCCTGTGCGCTGGCTCGCGAGCAACTGTGCGAACCCGATGATGTTGGTAAGCGGCGTCCTGAGTTCGTAGGACACATGGGAAATGAACGCGCTCTTCAGGCGGTCAGCGGCTATGAGCGCTTCATTGCGCTCTATAAGCGCATTCTCGACGCGCTTTGTATCGCTGATGTCGAGATAGGTGAGCAGTGTCGCACCGTCGGGCAATGGCAGACCGGCATAGGCCAGTATGCTTCCGTCCGGGCGCGTCAGGGTCCCTTCAAGCGTCGCGCGCTCATCGTCAATCCCGGTGATGGCGCGCTTGACCTGATCCCAGGCGGCGTCGTCATCGAGCAGTACCCGGCACCAGCCAATAACCTCGTCAATATGTGGCTCATCGTTGAGCGCTTCGACGTTAAGCTTCCAGATGCTGGCAAAGGCTGGATTGAACAGCTTCAATCGACCGTCCATCCCAAACACGGCCACGCCCTCGCGCAAATGGTCGAGGGTTTCTTTCTGGACATGAATGAGCGCGTTATATCGGCTCTTCAGCGCCAATTGCTCCGTGATGTTTTCGTATAGGAACGTAGCACTACCGTCGGCTGCATGATTGGCAACGACATGGATGCTGCGACCATCAGGAAGATGCCAGGAGTCTTCCTGTGATGAAGCCGTTTCATAGCGACCAAGCTGTTTCTGCTTCCAGGCGCGGAAGTCGGCTTCTTCCGGCAGGCAGCGACGTTGGCGCAGCGCGTCCAGGATCTCGCCGTTCGCAGGGCCTGCCGCCAGCCAAGCCTCGTCCAATGCCCACAGGTCGATAAAGGCCTGATTGTAGTATTGCAACCTCTGGTCGGGCGAGAAGATGGCAACCGCCGTTGCGATGCGATCCAATGTGCGCATGTGCTCTTCAAAACGCTGATTGAGTGCGCTTTGCGCCGATTCCAGCGCAGCCACGTCGATGGCGATACCGGCGCTTGCCGGCCCGACAGGCCGCGCGATCACGTCAAAGGCACGGCGTTCCCCTGCCACCACGGCATGAATGCGCCTGGCGTGCGTTTCGCCGTTTTGCAGGTCCTCTTCCGCCAGCGTGCGCTGACGCGTGCTCAGAAATTCGATCTGCTGTTCGCACACCAATTGTGCATGTTCAGCGTCAACGGCATTGGCATAGGCGCTGTTTACCCATGCGAGGCGGCCGCCGGCTTCGCGAAACCAAACCGGCATGGGTAGCGAGTCATAAAGCGCGCGCGCCGCGTCCATATCGCGGCTGATCTGCTTGCGTTCGCTGGCCAGAGCAGCCATTTGTTTCCGGTCACCCGAGACGTCGCGGATTTTCAGAATCGCACCGGATCCGGACGCACGCCCAATCGCCTCAAGCTTGGCACCTGCTGCGGTTTCCGCAATTAACGCAAAACCCTCACCCGCTTCCAATAGAGCAGAGACTCGCTCTTCAAGTTCGCACGCTGAGTTCGCTTCGAGCCATGAAGAAAATCCCACGACGCCTTCAGCTACCGCGGGAACAGCAAGTTCAGGATCAAGCGTGGCTGCGGCCAGGACGGGAGTTCCGCCGGCCTCCCAATGCAACAAAACTTGCGGTTCCGCGGCAATCAGCGCCTGAAACGACGCCTTCTTGGCCTCAAGCTCATCTGCGTTTTCACGGGCGCGCTTCGCTGCAATCCTAGCGCGTCGCGCGGCGCGCAAAAGCATGCCGCCGGCAAAGACCGCAAACACCATGCTGCCTGCGAAGATTCCAATCAGCAGCAGGGCGCGTGCATCAAGACCGGAATCGGTGATGGCCGAAACCGGGCCCGCAACAGCCGGTCCGCAAATGACCGTCGCAGCGAGCAAAAAAGTAAGGCCTCCAGCCTTCAGACTGTCCCTCGGCAATTTGCCGACAAGCATAGTATCCGCTCCAGGCAACCCCCGTATGGTCTGCACGCGCACAACACCACGCAGCAAACACCTCTAATGGCGTGCATGGACCGGTCTATCGGGCGAATCAGCTTCAGACTACCCGAGATTGAGTTCGATTGCCCACATGCTGAATGCGGATTGAGATGATTTCTTTGACCTAGTAGCGGTAATGCTCCGGCTTGTAGGGACCGTCGACGGCCACGCCTATATAATCCGCCTGTTCCGAGCTGAGCTCCGTCAGAGAAGCACCGAGCTTCTCGAGATGCAAGCGCGCGACCTTTTCATCCAGATGCTTGGGCAAAACGTAGACCTTGTTCTCGTACTCGCCGCCCTTGGTCCAGAGTTCGATTTGTGCCAGCACCTGATTGGTGAACGAAGCGCTCATGACGAAACTCGGGTGTCCCGTGGCATTGCCGAGGTTCAGCAACCGCCCTTCCGACAGCAAAATCATCCGCTTGCCGTCAGCAAATTCGATCATGTCCACCTGCGGCTTGATATTGGTCCATTTCAAATTCTTGAGTTGGGCGACCTGAATTTCGTTGTCGAAATGTCCAATGTTACCGACTATCGCCATGTCCTTCATGGCACGCATGTCATCAAGAGTGATGACATCCTTATTGCCGGTGGTCGTGATGAAGATATCGGCGCTCGGCGCGGTCTCCTTCAGCGTTACGACTTCAAATCCATCCATTGAAGCCTGCAGAGCGCAGATGGGATCGACTTCGGTTACCTTCACCCGTGCGCCGGCCCCACGCAGCGATTGAGCCGACCCCTTTCCAACGTCTCCATAACCGCAAACAACCGCCACCTTGCCGGCCATCATGGTATCCGTCGCACGGCGGATGCCGTCCACAAGAGACTCCTTGCAGCCATATTTGTTGTCGAATTTGGACTTGGTGACGCTGTCATTGACGTTGATCGCGGGGAACGGCAGAAGCCCCTTCTCAACCAGCTGGTATAGCCGGTGAACACCGGTTGTGGTTTCTTCGCTTACGCCCTTGATCTTGTCACGCTGAGCGGTAAACCATCCCGGGTCGCTCGCCATGCGTTTCTTGATCTGTGCGAAGAAATATTCCTCTTCCTCGGATTGCGGATTCTCAATGAGATCTTTTTCGCCCGCTTCGACCCGCGCACCGACCAGAATATACATAGTCGCGTCGCCGCCATCGTCGAGGATCAGGTTCGCGCCATCTTCGAACAGGAATATCTTGTCCGCATAGTCCCAGTATTCTTCCAGAGATTCACCCTTGACCGCATAGACCGGGATACCGGCCTCAGCAATAGCGGCTGCGGCATGATCCTGAGTGGAGAATATGTTGCAGGACGCCCAGCGCACGTCCGCGCCAAGGGCAACAAGGGTTTCGATCAACACGGCAGTCTGGATTGTCATATGCAAGGAACCGGCGATGCGTGCGCCCTTCAGCGGTTTTTTTTCGCCGTACTCCTCGCGAGTGGCCATAAGGCCAGGCATTTCAGTTTCTGCGATTTCGATCTCCTTGCGTCCGAAATCCGCAAGCGAAATGTCCTTGACCTTGTAGTCCATGCCATAAGCCTTCTGATGTTGCATTTGGTGGGAAAGTCGGCGCGTTAGCGCACTCTTCAAGTGTTTCTATTATCCCAGCACCAAGCCTGATGCAAGAGAGATATAAAGAAATCGTTATATCTTCATTAAAGCTGGTTTCGACCGGGTTTTGTGCGCCAGACAGGAATCTCGTGCAGGTAACGGTTTTGAAACTGAATCCTGTTCTACTATCGGTACGCGCTGGTCCGTGGTCCCAGGCAAGGCACGTATTGCATACACAGTTACGTGTTCAATTTATTCAAGAGTATCAAGACCATGGCCCCCGGATTCTTGACTTGCCTTGCCCCTGTCAGCCCCCTCTCGCGCGCTCGAAACACTCTCAAGCGCTTCTACAAGGACCGCGCCGGTGCTGTCGCGCTGTTGTTCGGTCTGACGTTGATCCCCATGATCGGGGTTGTAGGCGGCGCCGTCGACTACGCAAACGCATACCGAATGCGCTCAAAACTGCAGAACGCGATGGATTCGGCAACCCTTGCCGTTGGTCGCGAAGTAGATATGGGTGCGGAAACCGGCGATGCACGTCAAGTGGGCATGGATGTCCTTAGCGCCAATCTTGGCGCTGACTTCCCTCCCGGGTATTCGGCTGATTTCAACATCGATGGCACCCTGGTGACCGGCACGGCGAACCTCGGGGTTGATACCTATCTCTTGGGTGTCCTTGGCATCGACAAGTTCGATGTCGGAACCACCTCGATTGTGAATGTTTCGAACGGCACCATTGAAGTTGCTCTTGTCCTGGACAATTCCGGCTCCATGGACGGCACCAAGATTGCCGACCTCAGGGACGCCGCCAAAAGCCTCACTGAGATCCTGTTTGAGGCCCAACGCTCAACCAGCACCGTTAGTATCGGAATTGTGCCCTTCGCGGGAGCGGTCAATGTCGGAACCGGAAACGCAAACGCATCATGGATGGATACGGCCGGCCAGTCATCGATCCATTTCGAGAATTTCAGCGACAACGTAACACGGCTCTCCCGGTTCAACGCCATCACCAACACAGGCTGGGGCGGCTGTGTCGAGGTGCGCCCTTCGCCGCATGATGTTACCGACTCCGATCCAAGCGGCGGCAATTCCCTGTTTGTGCATTATTTCGCACCGGATGAACCGGACCAGCCGGATCCGAACAAACACAGTTATGTTAATAACTATCTTGAAGATGACCCGGACAGTTGCCCCGCGCCGCCAGACGATCAAACTCAGGTTCAGGCCCAGGAAAAAACTTGTAAATACGATGGCGCGTCTGCAAACCTCTCGAATGGTAAGGGACCCAACTATCGTTGCACGTCACGCCCAATATTGCCGCTGAGCGACAGTGAAGGGACAGTCACCGCTGCGATTGACGCCATGTGGGCCAACGGCATGACCAATATTCATGAAGGCGTCATGTGGGGCTGGCGCATCCTGTCGCCGGGTGAACCCTTCACCGAGGGCCGGGCATACGAAGAATCCAGCAACCGCAAATTCATGGTCGTCATGACCGACGGCAAGAACACACATACCGGCAGGAACCACCAGAACAAATCCAGATTTTCTGCATACGGCTTTTCAAAACACGGCCGACTGAGGTCGCCTACAACACAAACGTGGCGTCTCGAACGCGCGATGAATACAAAGACCGAAACCAGCTGCACCAACGCCAAGGCGAGCGACGTCACCATCTTCACCATCGCTGTCGAAGTGAATGATGACGCCACGATCAACATGCTCAGGCGTTGCGCGTCTGGAGACTCGCGCGCATTCTCGATCGAAAACAGCAATACGATGGACGAGGTGTTTGAGGCAATCGCAAACGAAATCAACCAGTTGCGCATCACGAGCTGACCGATCAGCACCATTGTCCTGCCGGTTGCGTGCTAGGCTTCTTCGTTGAATCCCGCACTGACAAGAGAGATGAGTGCATCGAGCGCTTCGCGTGCCTGCGGCCCTTCGACCTCAATCAAGATCGTATTGCCTTGCCCTGCTGCAAGCATCATGAGGCCCATGATAGATTTGCCAAGCACAGTCTGTCCGTCGTGAGTGACCTGCACATTCGCGCCAAAACGCTCCGCGCATTTTACGAATTGCGCCGACGCACGCGCATGCAGCCCTTTCAAATTCGGAATGGTCACTTCGCCGGAAATGCGAGCTGCCGATGCCGGCTCTTGCTGCCCATTAGGGTCATCCGTCATTGAGCAACCTCAGAGACACCTTGCACATTGGCGAATTATCTTTCATTTAAAATCTTGCTGGCTACCGAAATATATTTCTTGCCCGCCTCCTGGGCATCCAGGATCGCCTGTTCCAGATCGGTATTCCTGCGAATGCTTGCGAGCTTGATCAGCATCGGCAGGTTGACGCCAGCGATAACCTCGACCTTCGCCTGTTCCATAACTGAAATCGCCAGGTTGGACGGCGTTCCACCGAACATGTCGGTTAGCAACAGTGCTCCCTGGCCGCTATCGACATCGCTTACCGCTTTCACGATTTCCTCGCGGCGCGCTTCGATATCGTCATTTGGACTGATGGAGACAGCCACCAATTGCTCCTGTGGTCCATGCACATACTCCAGCGCGTCCCGAAATTCATGTGCAAGTCGACCGTGAGTTACGATCACCAGCCCGATCATCTTTGTTCCTCTCCAACGCATTCCGCAGCGTTCCATATGCTGCCGCGCGTCTCCGCGTAATGGAAACTCACAATTTGTCGCTGCATGACCGTAAGTGCAAGTGGCAACTGCGCTCCATCAGGGACTGCCCGTGAGAGCCAGCTTCAGCTTGACCGGACACGACTGTTCGAATGGATCGAGTTTCAGGATCGGAACCGGAATACCAAGAATTTTCACGCTCGGCAGAGGTTCAGGCGGCAGGCGCGGCACTTCGCTTGGTTTCACCATGTCCACGATCAGCACCAGCATCGCATGTTTGTCATGTGCGACGTCGGTTATGCCGATGCCCCGCACTTCCAGCAATCCAGAGATCGTGTCTGGTGCGCGGGCAGCAACGACATCCCCCTGTCTGGTTACAAGGACCTGGTCATCGCTGATCAGCACGGCAGTATCAGAGGGGCGTTGTGTGCCGCCGAACGCGGAAATAAACCTCAGCGCCAGATCGGATTTGCCGGACCCTGGCGCCCCTCTGAGCAGGGCGGCACG
>DEIT01000140.1:21190-48232 GCA_002352635.1 Hyphomicrobiaceae bacterium UBA2767
GACGTGCGCCGTCTACGCGATTCTGCAAGGCGATTCTCAGCCCAGATCTTACCGCCATGCGCAATCACAATTTGCTGCGAGATGTTGAGGCCAAGGCCCGAATTCTTACCGAAGGCATCTTCACCCGGGCGATCCGTATAAAACCGGTCGAAAATCTTGCTGAGATTATCGGGAGGAATTCCTGGCCCCTCATCTTCAACGACAATCTCGATCTCTCCACCGACACGACGGACGGATACCGAAATCGTGCTGCGTTTGGGCGAGAACGAGACGGCATTATCCAGCAGATTTGTGATGACTTGCCCCAAACGGATGTCGTGCCCGAGAACGACGTACCGGTTCTCGTCGCGCGACGCACGTTCGGGAACCTCCACGACAATTTTTGGCATCTGCGTGCGGCCAGACTGGCTGAAAGTTGGAATGATCGACTGAAGCATTTGCGCGACGTCAACCGGCTCCGCATCCTCCCGGGTCAGTTCGGCATCAAGTCGAGACGCATCGGAAATGTCAGTTATCAAGCGGTCAAGCCGACGTACATCATCGTCGATGACCTCGATAAGACGCTGATGCGATTCCTTCGTCTTAACGCGGGGAAGTGTCTCCGCGGCACTGCGTAGTGACGTCAGGGGATTCTTCAGTTCATGCGACACGTCTGCAGCGAAACTTTCAATCGCATCCATCCGGCGATAGAGCGCCGCTGTCATATCGCGCAGCGCGCCTGAAAGATGGCCGATTTCGTCGGATCTGTAAGTATAGTCCGGTATTTCCGCCCGTGCCTTTATACGCCGGCGTACACGTTCCGCCGCATCGGACAAGTCCCTGATCGGCCCGGCGATGGTGTGCGCCATGAGAATTGACAACAACATCGTGACGGCCGCCGCGTAGAGCCCCATGCGAATGATTTCCCAACGCTCGCCCGCAACAATGTCGTCAATATCTCCTCCTCGTGTGGAGAGCAGGAGAACACCGAGAACCGCGCGAACCGGCTGGATGGGAACAGCGACGGAAACGATCAGCTCGCCTCTGTCGTTTGCCCGCACAATTGGCACGGAAACGCCGGAAAGCGCGGACGCCACCTCGGTAATCTGCTTGCCGTTGACGCTGGCATCCTCGATGGAAGGTGGCAAATCCTGCGGCCATAGCCATTGGGAAAGCCTGCGCCAGTATTTTGTGAAAACATCGGGTTTTCGCTGATTTAACGGCGGCAGATCGTAGCGGAGAATCTGGCCGCGTGAATACAGGGTCTCTGAGTCGAGTATGAGCGCACCACTGCGGTCATAGATGCGCGCCCGTGTCCTGGTTGGCCTGATCAAGTCACGAAGTTCAGGCGCAGCCCGCTCGGGATTTATCGAAAATTCGAGCGAACCAAGGCCTTGGTCCAGCTGGGTAATCCCGGTTGGTTGGTTGCTGGATTCAATCTCCAGTGCCACCCGTTCAGTATCGATGGCTGCTGATGCACCAATAGCGCTTGCAATGATTTCGCCCTGGGTCAACAAGCTCTGAACTTTCGCCTCAATCAGACCGGCGCGGAACTGATTGAGGAACAGAATTCCCGTTACAAGAATGGCAAAGCCAAACAGGTTCAGGATAACAATGCGCTGGGTCAGGCTGGCGAAAGGAAATCCCGACTCAACCTTCTGCGCAACACGGCGAAGCATATCGCGAGGAAAGCGCAGAAAGCGCTTGGTGCCGGAAATATTTATCGACCGATTTGTCTCAACGGCCATCGCCAGGTGTGCTCATCAGCTTTCTTTGAATCGATAGCCCACACCATAAAGCGTTTCGATCACGTCGAACTTCTCATCGGCGTATTTGAATTTTTTGCGAAGCCGTTTGATGTGACTGTCGATCGTGCGGTCATCGACATAGACCTGATCATCGTAGGCTGCATCCATCAACGCATCACGGCTTTTGACGACGCCCGGCCTCTGGGCCAAGGCTTGCAGGATGAGAAATTCCGTGACTGTCAACGTCACCTGATTACCGTCCCACTCGCACGTGTGGCGTTCTGAATCCAGTTTCAGTTTTCCGCGCTCCAGAACCTTCGCGGAATTTTCAACGGCTGCCGATGCCTCGCGTGGCTGGGCGCGCCGCAGAACAGCCTTGACCCGCTCGACGAGAAGTCGCTGGGAAAACGGTTTGCGGATGTAATCGTCCGCGCCCATCTTGAGGCCGAACAGCTCGTCTATCTCCTCATCCTTGGATGTGAGAAAGATGACCGGCATTTCCGATTTCTGACGCAGGCGGCGCAATAGCTCCATACCGTCCATGCGCGGCATCTTGATATCGAGGATGGCGAGATCCGGTGGATTGCCGGTCAAACCATCCAGCGCGGAAGACCCGTCGTTGTAGGTTTGCGTGGCATATCCTTCCGATTCGAGCGCCATACGCAGCGAAGTCAGGATATTCCGGTCGTCATCGACTAATGCAATTGTCGGCATTTGTTTATCCCTCGCGGTAGACATTCGTCCCCCCGCGGCGGTTTATGGTCGCAAATTGGGCAAATTGTGGCACGATATGTAGTGCCATCTGCCGAAAAATGATACCGGCTTTAAACCATATGGCAAACGCTGGAAATATGACAGTCCCCGGGGAGCAAGAAAGAATCCAGCCAGATCAATGGTCCCGGGGCATAATACGCCGCGCATTGAAGGCCTCGCTGGCCACTTTGAACCGCAATACCGGCACCCCTTACGCCTCGCTTGTAACCGTCGCAACCATGCCAGGGAATGCGCCGCTGACCCTGATTTCCACACTTGCGGAGCATACCAAAAACCTGTTGCAGGACCCCCGTGCGTCGATCTTGTTTGACGAGACGGGTGGATATGGTGATCCCCTTGAAGGGGCACGGGTCAGCGTCTCTGGTATTCTGGAAAAGACGGACGATCCCCATGCGCGGGCGCGGTTTCTGAGCCGGCATCCTTCGGCAGCTATGTATGCCGATTTTGAAGATTTCGATTTTTATTCCCTGAATGCCGAGGGGGCTCACTTCGTGGGCGGCTTTGGCCGCATAACCGACATTCCGCCCGATGGTCTGCAAACCGACATTGCCGATGCGGCCACTCTCATTGAGGCGGAGCCGGATATTGTTGCGCATATGAACGAAGAACATGCCGACGCAACCCAGCTCTATGCAACCAAGTTGCTTGGCGCGAAGCCCGGCACCTGGCGATTTGTGTCCTGCGACCCTGAAGGATGCGATCTTGTCTGCGGGGAAACCGGTCTGCGGCTTGATTTTCCCCACCGCGTCACAACGCCGCAAGATGTGCGCAAAGCCTTGGTTGAACTGGTGCAGTTGGCACGCGGTTAACCAATGCGACAAATGGGGTAAATTATTTGTGACAAAACTGGTTGATTCAATCGTCCAAATGGTGACGATTGGCTCCCTCGTCCGCCTGCGCCCTTGCGGAAGCGAGCAGCGCTCATTAAGAAGCGCGTCTTGCAATCCGTTGGCGGTTTTGCGGTGCAGCCATACCGGCGGCGGATGCGGGACAAAGAGCTTGTGCTAGGGAGTGGACACATGGCGGGTACCGGAGGCAATGCTGCCGGTAAAACCTCGTTCCCGATCGAGAATCCGGGAACGCATCACAAAAACACGTCTGCCAATACGCTGATCGAGCATGCGCTCGCTCGGCAGGAGGGCAAGACTACAGGTCTCGGTGCGCTTACCGTCGAAACGGGGGCACATACAGGCCGCGCTGCGCGCGACAAATATATCGTCCGCGATGCAACAACCGAGGACACGGTCTGGTGGGACAACAACCAGCCCATGAGCCCGGAGCATTTCGAGACGCTGCTGGCAGATTTTCAAGCCCATGCGGAAGGACGAGAGCTCTATGTACAGGAGTTGTTTGCCGGCGCAGACACAACCCACAGGCTGCCGGCCCGGATTTATCTTGAGTTCGCCTGGCATGCTTTATTCATCCAGTATTTGTTGCGCAGGCCCGATGCTTCTGAGCTGAGCGGGTTTTCACCTGAATTCACGGTCGTCAATCTACCGAGTTTCCGCGCCGACCCGGAGCGCCATGGCACGCGCTCCGATACCGTCATCGCCTGCGATTTTACCCGCAAACTTGTGCTCATTGGCGGCACATCCTATGCGGGCGAAACAAAGAAATCGGTGTTCGGCTATTTGAATTTTCTGCTTCCCGAAAAGGGCATCATGCCGATGCATTGCTCCGCCAACGAGAGCATGAATGGCGGCGGTTCGGCCGTGTTTTTCGGACTGTCGGGAACTGGCAAGACAACGCTTTCTGCTGATCCCAGGCGCACCTTACTTGGCGATGATGAGCATGGCTGGTCGGACAAAGGCATCTACAATTTCGAAGGCGGCTGCTACGCGAAAACCATAAACCTGTCGCGCGAAGCAGAGCCTGAAATCTATGACGCGTCGATCCGCGAAGGAGCACTGCTCGAAAATGTGGTGCTGAACGCTGACGGTACGCCGGACTTTGACGACGGTACCCTTACCGAAAACGCGCGATCAGCCTATCCTCTGGAATTCATTCCGAATGCGAGCGACACCGGCATTTCGGAGCATCCGAGCAATATCGTCATGCTGACTGCGGATGCTTATGGCGTATTGCCGCCAATCGCCAGGCTGACGCCAAGCCAGGCGATGTACCACTTCCTGTCGGGCTATACCGCAAAGGTTGCTGGCACGGAGAAAGGTCTCGATGGTGTACAAGCGACCTTTTCTACCTGTTTCGGTGCGCCCTTTATGCCGCGCCACCCGAGCGTCTACGGCAATCTCCTGCGCGAGTTGATCGCTGAGCACAATGTCGATTGCTGGCTCGTGAATACAGGCTGGACAGGCGGCGAATATGGGACAGGCCATCGCATGCCCATCAAAGCCACCCGCGCATTGCTGAATGCGGCGCTCAATGGCAGCCTTGCAGACGTCGAGATGCGCAGAGACCCTGTGTTCGGTTTTCAGGTTCCAGTAGCGGTGGAAGGAGTCGACAGCACGATTCTGAACCCTCGCGACACATGGTCAGATCAGGCAGCATATGACCAACAGGCCAAGGCGCTCGTTGACATGTTTATCGAGAATTTCGAGAAATTCGAAACCCACGTCGATGCTGATGTTCGCGACGCAGCCCCCACCATGCGGAATGCCGCTGAGTAGCAAACAGGCTACTCGGAATTGGACCCGTTTGGCTTACTGCAGTTGATACCCGAGCAGACCTAGCCGGGCTTTACGAAGGAATTCGCGTCCTCGAACAGGCGGAGGTTCTTTTCGACATCGTAAGCTTGCTCGGTCAGGTCTTCTGTTTCCCATTCACTGCGCTCTTCTTCAAAGAAATCGCCCCCATATACGTGGATCGCCCCCGTCAGTTTCGCCGTCGGATTGGTCACTGAATGGATGATATCCGGTCCAAGTGGTGTTGATTCGCCCCTGCCAAGTGATTTGGCACCGGCGGCCTCGATGCGCCCGGTTGGATCGTCTTTGATACGCCGCCAGAAAATATTGTCCTCCCGCCCCCCATAGACGCCAATGACGGCCCACATGTTGTGATTGTGCGGCATGATCGTCATTCGCGGCGCCCAAACAACATTGATGATGGTGAGAGTGTCCGAGCAATAGAGTTTCTGGACTTCGCCTTTCGTGGGGTCTCCCAATGCTTGCAGCAACTGCCCCGGCTCACTTACCGCCCGTGCGACGATATCCTGAATAGGCTTGTGGGTCGGATCACCGTCTACGGCGGTACGGCAATCATCGATGAATCTCTCAAGATCAAACATTCTGTACTCCGCATGCTGAGTATTTCGAACGCACGATAACCGGACAAATTTCCAATCGCAATTGCGTAATCTCACTAGCGACTGATATGACTTTTCTCCCATGAGAAAGTCCGGAAAAAGCAAAGCTCGCCCGCCAAAACCCAGAGGGCGCCCCAGGCAGAAGAAAGTCGCGCAGCCGAAAGCAAAGACTGCAGCACCGTCTCCGGCCGAGCTCTATTCCGGGGGGTTTGATTTCACCTCCCCCAGCGCACCGGCAATCGAAACGGATTTTCTCAACCTCGCCCGCGCGCAGCTTCAGCTCGGCAAACCCGACGAGGCGCTTGCATTTGCGCGCCAGGCGCTTGCCGCCAATGCGGAAGACCCACAGGCTCTCAATATTGCCGGCGTTTCGGCATTCCAGTCGGGCAATCACGATGAGGGCCTTGATTTGCTTCGCACCGCGATTGCCTTCGCGCCGAACAATGCGGAAGCCCAAACCAATCTCGGCAATGTTCTTGCAGCCCTCGACCAACCTGCCGAGGCGGAAGCGTCATACAGGAATGCTATCGACGCAGATCCGGACTATGCAGAAGCTGCCTTCAATCTTGGAGTGCTGATGGAGACTCAGGCGCGCAACGAGGATGCTCTTTCTGCCTATGAGCGCGCCCTTGATATCTCACATGATCATTCAGGTGCGCAGCAGGGGCGCGGGAACGCACTCAAAGCTCTCAAACGCCTCGATGAGGCTAAGGTCGTCTACAAGGCAGCACTTGCACGCAACCCCGCGTCGCCCGAAGCGCGGACCAACCTTGCCGCAGTCATGCAGGAACTTGGCGATTTCAAGGGCGCCGCCAGTGAAGCAAAAAGGGCTTTCGAAGCTGATCCTGATCTGCTTGAGGCGGAATACAATTACGCTATCGCCTGCCAGGAACTCGGACGCTACGAGGAGGCGATTAAGGCCTATCGGCATGTTCTGGCGGAAGTACCTGAGCATGCGGCAAGTGCTCTGAATATCGGCTATGGGCTGCAACAACTTGGCAAGTTCGAAGAGGCCGCGCACGCTTACAAACAAGCGATCGAAATCGACCCTGCCTTTGCAAAGGCTCATGTCAATTTGGCGGACTTGCAATTGCAGCAGGGTATGCCGGACGCTGCTCTTGAGATATGTGATGAATACCTCACTCACCATCCGGGGCAAACCGACCTGCTTGCTTTCAAGGCCGTTGCCTTGCGGGACCTAGGTGAGCAGGGCGCAGCGCTCGAGCTAATCGATTTCGACCGATTTGTCCGTACTGTCCATATCACTCCACCGGATGAATATGGCGGGCTGGAAGCATTCAACGCCGCGTTGTGCGACCATGTTCAGGGGCATCCAACCTTAACCTTCTCGCCGCAAAGCCACGCCACCCGTGAAGGCAAACATTCCGGTGAATTGCTTGCAGACCCCAAAGGTCCGATTGCCGGACTTGAAGCAGAAATCCTGAAAGCGGCATCGGCCTACCGCGATGCGCTCTCAGACAACGGCCATCCGTTCGTAGGGCGTCGCCCCAGGGACTGGACACTGTCAGTATGGGGCGTTGTCATGCAGGCTTCCGGACACCAGATTCCACACATCCATCCCGCCGCCTGGCTGAGCGGGGTCTACTATCCAAGACTTCCGGAAACCGTCGGCAGCGACGATGGCGGCAAGGCGGGGTGGATAGAGTTCGGGCGGCCGCCGGAACATTTTCACAATAAGATCGAACCGGAGACGCTTTCTGTCCAGCCCGAGCCAGGGCTAATGGTATTGTTCCCCTCATACTTCTATCACCACACTGTACCCTTCGAGGCTGCGGGCACACGCCTATCCATCGCGTTCGACCTGATGCCCGCATGACTCAAAAGGCGCATTTTGGTGCCGCAAAATCGACACGGACGGTGTATTCTTTCCGCCGCATACTGTGTAATGCGTAACGAACGGTCAGCATCTGCCAAGGAAATGTAATGAAAAGACTTTTGAGCACACTCCTCGCCCCTTTTCTTCTCGTCGCGACGTTTACGCCGCAGGCATCAGCGGGACCGTTCGACTGCAGCGTCGCCTATGACGAGTTCGATAGCTTCATGAACAAGAACTACCTCATCAAGCCCGACGCCTTTGTCCGCACCATTCAGGGCAAGATTTCCCAGGCTGACACAGCGAAACAGGCAAACGCACTTATGCTGAGCCCCCAACGCCAAGGGATGGGCGTTGCCATCGTCGAAACCAACAAGAAGGCCTATGGCAAGGTGCTGTTCTCCTGGAGTGGACGCGGCGACCTACGAGGAACACCGCTGCTGATCATGCGCGATGTCACTATGTACAAGAGTGTGGAGGACGGAAACGGTCGACGCATCTATCGCGAAATTCGAGTAAGCGCTGCGCAGATGATTGACCTGGATACGGGCCGCGCGACACAGGGAGCGACTGCGGATGTCCGGTATGATGCATCAAACCCCAAGGAGATCGTTCTTGAAGCGATCAATGGGGCGAAGATTTCCTTCCCCATGGAGACCGCCTGCCGGAAATAAACACCTGCATGGCAGGCAGGCCTCCATTTGACATGACATGCAGCGCGGGAGGCAGCCATACACATCCATTTCTCGAAGTCGGAACTGGCTGAGCGCCGGTCGAAGACCTGTGCGGAACTTGTAAACCGGGGCCTGGACGCCCTGCTCATGTTTCGCCAGGAAAGCATGTATTACCTCACTGGCTACGACACATTCGGCTATGTCTTTTTCCAAACACTTGTTCTGACCAGCGACGACCGCATGGCACTGCTCACTCGCGCACCCGATCTGCGCCAGGCGAGATTTACCTCTGTCATCAAAGACGTTCGTGTATGGAGGGATCGCGCCGATGCCGAACCGGCGGAGGATTTGAAGACGCTCCTGTCGGAACTGGGTCTGGAAAACGAACGACTTGGAATCGAATATGATGCCTATGGACTCACCGCCGCGAACGGGCGAGCTCTTGATGCAAAACTCAATGGATTTGCGGCACTTGAGGATGCGTCCGACATCGTCTCCAGGCTTCGGTTGATAAAGAGCACTGCCGAGATCGCATATGTGCGCAAGGCCGCAGAGTTGGCCGATGCTGCGTGGGACAAAGCATTGGAGATCGCAGGACCTGGCGCATTCGAAGGTGATATTCTTGCGGGCATGCATGGCGAGATATTCCGGCGAGGCGGCGACGATCCGGCAAACGAGTTCATTCTCGGCTCTGGAGAAGGTGCCTTGATGTGCCGCTATTTCACCGGACGCCGGCATCTCGAGCGCGAAGACAATCTCACCCTGGAATTCGCCGGCGCCTACCGCCACTACCATTCCTGCCTGTTCCGCACGATACGGATCGGCGAGGCATCGCAGCACCAGAATGCGCTTTATGATGCAAGCCTCGAGGCGTTGCAGGCATGTGAGGAGGCGCTCGTCCCAGGCCGCACGGTCGGCGAAGTTTTCGACGCACATGCGACAACACTCGATAGGGCAGGTCTTGGACGCTATCGCCTCAACGCCTGCGGCTACAGCCTTGGGACAACATTCGCGCCCAGCTGGATGGACTGGCCGATGGTGTATGCGCGAAACCCGGTCGTAGTCGAGCCCGATATGGTGTTCTTCCTGCACATGATCATCTTCGATGACGATACAGGAATTCCGGCGTGCATCGGGCGAACCAGCCTCGTGACGCAATCAGGGGCAGATCCACTCTCCCAGGCCGACCTCGCCTTGCCGATCATGTGACCTACTTCGGCTCCAGACGGATGAGCTGTCCGTCGGGTGAATCTGTCAGCACATAGAGATAACCGTCCGGCCCGGAGCGCACATCGCGGATACGCTCTCCCAGTTCCTCAAGCAGCTTTTCCTGTCCTGCTTCTTTATCGCCATCGAGTTTGACACGGCGCAGATGCCGATCCTTGAGCGCGCCAACGAAGAGATCGCCCTTCCACTGCGGAAATTTGTCACCATCGTAGAATGCCATTCCCGACGGAGCGATGGATGGTGTCCAGTGCAATACCGGCTGCTCCATTCCTGGCTTGCGGGTGTCTTTGGAAATAATCGAACCGTCATAGTCGATGCCATGAGTGATCACCGGCCAACCGTAGTTGGCGCCTGGTTTGAGGATATTGACCTCATCGCCGCCTCTGGGTCCGTGCTCCTGCGCCCAGACGATCCCGGTTCGCGGATTGAGCGCCATGCCCTGCACATTTCGGTTGCCATAGGTATAGATTTCAGGAAGCGCGTCCTGACTGTTCGCGAAAGGATTGTCCTTCGGTATCGATCCGTCGTCGTTTATCCGCGCGATGGTACCCTGATGGTTGCGCGTGTTCTGGGCACGCTCCATGCGGCCCCGATCACCCATGGAGATGTAGAGCGTACCGTCCGGTGCGAAAACGAGCCGGGAGCCGAAATGAAGCCCGCCGGAAAGCTTCGGCTTCTGACGGAAAATCGTTTTGACGTCCTTGAGCGTATTGCCCTCAAGCCGCCCGCGCGCGACCGCGGTCCCCTGACCGCCTGTGCCGGGCTCCGCAAAGCTGAAATAGACGAGATGGTTGTTTTTGAAATCCGGGTGCAGTGCCACATCAAGCAGTCCGCCCTGGCCTACAGCCGCGATTTTCGGCAAGCCGGAAACAGGATTCGAAATCGTACCATCGGGCGAAACGATGCGCAGCCGGCCAGGCCGCTCCGTCACCAGCATGCGCCCATCGGGCAGGAATGCCATGCCCCATGGATGTTCAAGGCCCTTCGCTACCGTAGCCGTGCGGTAAGGCTTGTCCCGGGCATAGGAGATCCCCGCTGATACCAGACACAGCGCGGCAAACATCAACAGCAATCCGATGCGGAGAATAGGCATTCTTGGTCACCTCCGGATGTCTTTGTAACGTACGATAGTCTCCATCTCCGGCGCGGCATAATTGCGACGCCCAACGCGCTTTCAATTCAGGCTATTGCGAGACGAGGCCCTCACCGCTAGGTAGAGCGCATGGCACAAGCAAAAGGAGTTGTTGCAGCCGGCCACAAGGTCACAGCGCAGGCGGCAAGCGAGGTTTTATGCGAAGGCGGCAACGCATTCGACGCGGTTATCGCGGCAATGGTTACCGCGACCGTGCCCGAATTCGTTTTCTCCTCCATTGGCGGCGGCGGATTCCTGATGGCGAAACAGGCCGGGAGCAAGAAGGCAGTTTGCTACGATTTTTTTGCACAAACGCCCCGGATCAAGAAATCCGAAGACGAACTTGAATTCTACGCCATCAATGCGGATTTCGGCCCGGCAATCCAGGAGTTCCATATTGGCGCCGGAGCGACGGCAACGCCGGGTTTCATTCAAGGCCTATATGCAATTCACGAGGATTTGGGCAGCCTGCCCATGACCCGGTTGTTCGAGCCGGCAATACTGGCTGCGCGCGACGGTGTCATCGTTACGTCACTTCATGCCTACCTCTACACCATCGTCGCGCCGATCCTGACAGCCAGCACCTCCGCCGCATCCTGCTTCGCTCCGGGGGGTAAGCTGCTTGGTACAGGCGACACCTACAGGAACGCTGAATTTGCCGACACCCTCGACTGCATCGCGCGTGAGGGAGCGCGGCTGTTTACGCAAGGCGAGGTGGCGCAATCCATGGTTGAGCAGTCACTGGACCTAGGCGGCCATCTGACACTGGAAGACTTGCGCGATTACAATGTCGAGCGGCGCTCTCCCTTGTGCTGGCGCTACCGTAATCATGATGTTTTGCTGAACCCGGCACCGGCAGCCAGCGGCGCGCTCATTGCCTTCGGGCTCGCACTACTCGAGCGCGTGATTGGCAAGGACATGACGCCTGGCCCGGTACTGCTCGCTCGCGTGATGGAAGAAATAAACACTGTACGCCAAGCACGCGGCGCGGAATTGGCACAAATCGTAGAAGATCCAACCATCGCCGCCCATGTTGCGGCCCTTGAAGGTCACAAACCGGCAACGCGCGGCACGACGCATATTTCGATTATCGACGGCAACGGGAATGCGGCGGCGGCGACCATCACCAATGGTGAGGGGAACGGCCACATGGTTCCAAGATGCGGATTCATGCTGAACAACATGCTCGGCGAGGAGGATCTGAATCCGGGAGGATTTCATCATTGGAAACCGGATACCCGATTGTCCACCATGATGGCTCCCACCATCCTCACAAAAGATGGCGATGAAATTACCGTGCTTGGCTCAGGCGGTTCGAACCGTATCCGCAGTGCCATCCTTCAGCTCATCGTCAATCTGCTGGATCGGAAAATCGGGCTGGATGATGCAGTAAATGCCGCTCGGCTGCATGTGGAGCGCGACGGAACGGTGAGCTTCGAGGAAGCGGCCTGGGACCTTGTTTTCACCGATGAGCAGCGTGACACTCTCCTCACCGCATTCCCCGATGCCCATGGCTGGCCTGAGACAAACCTGTTCTTTGGCGGCGTGCACGCGGTCCGCAAAGGGGCGAAAGGCAAGTTCGAAGGCGTCGGTGACCCAAGGCGCGAGGGCGTGGTCGAAGTCGTGTAACCAGGAGCGAACGGCCTACGGCTCCAATTCTGCATCCCAGTAGAGATAGTCCATCCAACTCTCGTGCAGATAGTTGGGCGGAAACAGCCGGCCGTTTCGGTGCAGCTCATGCACGGTTGGACGGTAAGGTTTTTGCGCCGGCCACATTTTTGCGTCGCGGGGCATCTTGCCGCCTTTTCGAAGATTGCAGGGCGCGCAGGCCGCCACGACATTGTCCCAGCGCGTGAGCCCGCCGCGCGATCGCGGGATAAGATGGTCGAATGTGAGATCGTTCCTGGCGCCGCAATACTGGCAGGCGAAACGATCGCGCAAGAACACATTGAAGCGTGTGAATGCCGGATACAGCGCCGGCTTCACATAGGTCTTGAGGGAAACGACGCTTGGCAGCTTCATCTCGAAGGACGGGCTGCGAATGGCGCGCTCATATTCCGAGACAATATTCACCCGATCGAGAAACACCGCCTTGACCGAGTCCTGCCAACCCCACAGCGACAGGGGATAGTAGCTCAACGGCCGGAAGTCGGCGTTCAGTACAAGGGCCGGAAAATTGTCCGGCGATTTGGTGGCTGTATTCAGCATGCGACCGTCTCGCTCAACTCCATTCCCCGCTTGCTCACACGATGGTTCAGGCCTCGTTGCGTCGCCCGGGCGATTGCGGGCGCAATACTAGGCCTGTGTGTCACATCTGTGAAGACCACACGGTTTTGGGTCTGTTTGGTGTTTTTCCGCTCTTGGCCTAATAGAGGCGCTGAGTGAACAGATAGCCCCTTTCCAAACAATGATCACATGAACGAAGAAGATCTGGTTGTTATTCTGAACGCCCTGACCGAACCAGTTCTGCTTGTGAACTCGGACAGGCAGATTACGCTTGCCAACCGGGCAGCCACGGAACTCTTTGGCGAAGGGTTGGAAGGTCGCAACCTCGTGCATGCCATCCGCCACCCCGATGCATTGGACAGCGTTGATGAAGTCCTGCATGGAAAGGCGGATTCCGAAGCCATCATTTCCATGGCAGGTCCCTTGCGCGAGACCTACAAGGTATCGGTCATTCGTCTGGATGATGACCGGGGAATCGATGCCAACGCGATTGTCGGATTGCGCGACATCTCGCACGTGCTTGAGGCGGAGCAAATGCGAAGTGATTTCGTGGCGAATGTCAGCCATGAATTGCGCTCCCCCCTGTCTGCGCTGAGCGGCGGCATAGAGACGCTTCAGGGTGCGGCCAGGAACGACCCCGACGCGCAACTACGGTTCCTCGACATCATGGAACGTGAGGCGGCCCGCATGAACCGCCTGATCGACGATCTCCTGTCCCTCTCGAGTGTTGAGGTTAATGAGCGGATCCGCCCGTCGGAACGGGTCAATCTGGAGAGCGTTGTCGAGAGCGCGATTGCGGCCCTGGAAACCCAATCCAAGGCATCAAAAAAACCGATCCGGCTGCAGCCACCGGATTGCGACTGCACGGTCCTCGGGGACAATGACGAACTGACGCAGGTTTTCCACAACCTGATCGACAATGCGCTTAAGTATAGCCGGGAAAACGGCGAGGTCGGAATCTCCATTTCCCAGCGTGATCGTGTAACAGGAATGTCAAGGTCGGCGATTGCGGTCGCCGTGACGGACCAGGGAGACGGGATTCCAGCTGAGCATGTTCCGCGATTAACCGAGCGATTCTATCGGGTTGATACCAGCCGATCCCGCGACCAGGGTGGCACCGGGCTGGGGCTCGCCATTGTAAAGCACATCCTGAATCGTCACCGAGGCAAATTGATAGTCGAGAGCGAGAGTGGCGTTGGGAGCACATTCACCGTGTGTCTTCCTATGGAAAAGCCGGCGCAAAAGACCTGACTGTCATAAAAGTTTCGCACAACCTTCATAAATCCGAAGCACCCCATTCTTATCGGTAGCGCGCTGGCGGCCACTCACATTTTGGGCGCGCCAGTTCAAACCACAGGAGTGTGTTTATCATGACTGCAAGATTCAAAATTTCGTCTCTTCTCGCCGTCAGTGCTTTCGCGCTGACAGCGTATGCGGTACCCGCTCTAGCGGGCCGCGACCACATCAAGATCGTCGGCTCGTCGACGGTGTATCCATATTCTCAAGCAGTTTCGGAAGAATTCGCGAAAACCTCCGGCAAGAAGGCCCCGGTACTGGAGTCAACCGGCACAGGCGGAGGCATGAAGATCTTCTGCAAAGGTGTCGGTGAAGCACATCCCGACATTACCGGTGCCTCACGAGCAATGAAAAAGTCGGAGTGGGAACTCTGCAACAAGAATGGCGTGAAGGACATAACTGAAGTGCTCATCGGTTATGATGGCCTCTCGGTGGCTCTCTCCCGCAAAGGCGCGGATTTCAATCTGACAAAGCCGCAACTCTTCAAGGCTCTCGCCACGAAGGTCCCGGTGGACGGCAAACTCGTCGCCAATCCCTACAAGAAGTGGAGTGATATCGACAAATCCCTGCCTGCGACGAACATCATCGTCTATGGCCCGCCTCCAACCTCTGGAACCCGCGACGCATTTGTCGAACTGGCGATGCACAAGGGCTGTGAAGAGCTGCCATACTTCAAGGCAAAGAAGAAAGAACTCGACAAGAGCGCCTTCAAAAAGCTCATCAAGGCTGACTGTACGCCGATGCGCCAGGACGGCCCATTTGTCGAGGCTGGCGAGAACGACAATCTCATTGTCCAGCGTCTGGATGCTGACCAGAAGGCGCTTGGCATCTTCGGCTATTCGTTCCTGTTCGAGAACTCAGACAAGCTGAAGCCGGCCAAGATCGCAGGCGTTGAGCCTTCCTTCGAGACCATCGCTGCCGGCAAGTACACGATCTCGCGGCCGCTCTTTTTCTACATCAAGAATGCGCACCGCAACGTCATCCCCGGCATGAATGATTTCATCGCCGCGTATGTGACGGATGATGCCATGGGACCGGAGGGCTACCTGAAAGAGCGCGGCCTCGTCGCGCTGAACGACGAAGTCCGCAAGAAGGTGCAGAAGGCTGCCACCGACAACACAGGCATGTCCCGCTACACCAACTAGTACGCCAAAACCCGGGCCGGCCGAGAGTAACTTTCAACGTATGGCCGGCCTGATCACTTTCTGAGGCGAAGTCCTCGCAGTTTCATCGCAACATGTGATTTTCGCGTATGAGGGGCGACCCAGTGTTGACCATCGTGTTTGCCACACTGCTAGCATTGACCGCGGCCAGCTACATCATCGGGCGGCGGCGCGCATACGCAGTGGTTGGCGGCGCTCCGGAGAATCTCCATTCCCGACCTGTCTATCATGGCGCGTTCGTAGCAGCCTGGGTCGGCATTCCCGCATTTTTCCTCGTATTGGTTTGGCTGGCATTGCAAGGGCCCGTTGTTGATGTCCTGCTGGTTCAAAGCCTCCCTGCCGAAAAAACGAGCGGCCTTGACCCTGCCCAGATCGATCTGTTGGTGAGCGAGATAAAGTCCGTTGCTGCCGGGAATATCTTTGGTCAACCCGATGCCATCGTACGTGCGGCGGCGCAGCAGTATAAATCCTGGCAAGGCATAGCCCAGTGGGCCATGTTCGCGTGCGCTCTTGCCGCCGCCATGACCGGTTTGGCGCTCACGAGGCGACGCATCTCGGCAGCCTTCTGCGCACGACACAGCGTTGAGCGCGTCATGAACATCATCATGATCAGCTGTTCGCTCGTCGCGATCCTGACGACTCTCGGCATCGTCATTTCGTTGATGGTAGAGGCACTGCGCTTCTTCGACCGCGTCTCCCCGGCAGCCTTCTTCTTCGGTCTGAACTGGGAGCCGCAGATCCCGATCCGCGAGGATCAGGGGACAGCGAGCGGCGCATTCGGCGCGATCCCCGTTTTCACTGGAACGCTGTTGATCGCAGGCATAGCCCTGTTGGCGGCGGTTCCGACCGGCTTGTATTCCGCCGTGTATCTCACAGAATACGCCAACCCCCGAGTGCGTGCGGTGATCAAGCCGATCCTTGAAGTTCTTGCCGGTATTCCGACCGTCGTCTACGGCTTCTTCGCAGTGCTCACCGTTGCTCCGGCGATGCGCAGTTTTGGCGAAACGATTGGGATGGATATCGCCCCCAACAGCGCTCTCGCAGCAGGCGCCGTGATGGGGATCATGATCATTCCATTTATCTCTTCTTTTTCTGACGACGCCATCAACGCCGTTCCAAAATCCATGCGCGAGGGGTCATACGGCCTCGGCGCCACGAAGGCGGAGACGATCAAGAATGTCCTGCTGCCCGCAGCCCTGCCGGGCATCATGGGTGGTGTCTTGTTGGCAGCCAGTCGGGCGATTGGCGAAACCATGATTGTGGTCATGGCTGCCGGGCTCATTGCCAGGCTCACCGCCAATCCGTTTGAGGCGGTGACAACCGTGACCGTCCAGATCGTGACGCTTTTGATCGGCGATACCGAATTTGACAACCCGAAGACACTTGCAGCGTTTGCCCTGGGGCTGGTGCTCTTTGTCGTTACTTTGATCCTGAACGTTTTTGCGCTTCGGATCGTCCAAAAATATCGGGAAAAATATGAGTGACACGGCCACAGCAAAAAGCCCGGCTGAGTATTGGGGCTCAGAGGAACAAAAACGCAAGACTGCACGCCGTCATGCCGCCGACAAACGCCTGCAGTATTGCGGGCTTGGCGCAATCGGACTGGCCATTCTGTTGCTCGGAATCCTTGTCGCCTCTTTGATTCGTACCGGTCACGTCGCGTTTGTGCAGACGAAGGTTCAGCTCGAAATTCCGCTCGATGCAAGCCGGATAGATGCGAAGAAACCCGCGGACGCGAATTACAGGCTGATTGTGCGCAACGCATTTCGCGCACTCTTCCCCAATGTCAAAGGGAACAAGGCGCTTAGAAATGTTGACAGGATTTTGAGCTCGGAAGCGCGCTTCATCGTCCGCGACTACGTCATCGCAAACGCAGACATGGTCAGGAAGACCGTCACACTGGAACTAGCTCTATCGGACCCCTTCGACCAACTGCACAAGGGTGTTATCCCTTCGCAGGTAGAGGCCCTGACTTTGCGGGAAATCGAGCTCTTCAAGACGCTTGTGTCTCGAAATGTGGTCAGCATTGAAAACGACCGAGCCGTTGTTCAAGTCGACGCCTTTATCGACCCGAAAAAAATACTGCCTGACAATCTCGCATTCGGCGAATACGGGTCGATCGTCAAAGAAGGGTTTCGCAGTTACTTCCTCCAGAGAGGGGCGGACACATCCGATACCCTGCTTGCACCCGATGCCGGTGACGCACTCAAGGCATATGTGGAAGCAAATCTGGATTCAATCGGCAAGACCGCCCAGGTCAAGGTGCCATTGGCGGGGGATTACGACGCCATCTTCAAGGGCAAAGTGCCCATGAAAACCAATCCGCGGTTTGCGTCGCCGGAGCAGATCGCTGCCTTCAAGTCGCTCGAAATACGAGGCCTGTTGAGCACGCCGTTCAACTGGGAGCTCTTCTTTAATTCAGACAGCCGGTTCCCGGAGCAGGCGGGATTGGCCGGCGCGATTGTCGGTTCATTCTATACCCTGCTGGTTTGTTTCCTGATTTCATTCCCCATGGGCATCGCCGCGGCAATCTATCTGGAAGAATTCGCGCTAACAAACAGGATTAGCGACCTGATCGAAGTGAACATAAACAATCTGGCGGCAGTTCCTTCAGTGGTATTTGGCCTTTTGGGTCTTGCTGTTTTCCTGGGATTCTTCGGATTTCCGCGTTCCGCGCCACTGGTTGGCGGGATGGTCCTGTCGCTGATGACACTGCCAACGATCATTATTGCGACACGTGCTGCCTTGAAAGCCGTTCCACCGTCGATACGTGAAGCCGCACTCGGTGTCGGGGCATCCCGGCATCAAGTGATACTCCATCATGTGCTTCCAGTTGCGATGCCTGGAATTCTAACCGGAACGATTATCGGTCTGGCGCAGGCACTTGGTGAGACGGCGCCCCTTTTGCTCATCGGTATGAACGCATTTATTACGTCCGCGCCCGGCGGAATTTTGGAACCTGCAACTGCTCTTCCTACGCAAATTTTCAGTTGGGCAGATAGTCCTGAACGCGGATTCGTTTCGAGAACGTCGGCGGCGATTTTGGTCTTGCTTGGTTTTCTGGTGATGATGAACGCTATTGCGGTTTTCTTGCGCCAGAGGTTTGAGACTAAGTGGTAGCCAGTGAGGTGGGGTCCATGGAGGTTAATGTGGAAGTGCAATCAGAAGAAGCACCTGCGATGCAGCGAATAGCAAGAACGGCCGCGGCGAAACCCTCGCCGTCAGCTACCACTGAGAAGAGCAGGGAAGCTGCGGTCGTGGAAGATAACAAGATGACCGCGAGGGGCGTTAACGTCTACTACGGTGACACGCAGGCGCTATTTGATGTCGATCTCGATATTTCCAGCCAGTCCATTACCGCATTGATCGGTCCGTCCGGGTGCGGCAAGTCCACGTTCTTGCGCTCCCTCAATCGCATGAATGATGTCATCGAAAGCTGCCGGGTAGTTGGGAGAGTGGAACTCGACGGCCAGGACATATATGCGCCCGGAGTTGACCCGGTGCAACTGCGCGCGCGCGTTGGCATGGTGTTCCAGAAACCAAACCCGTTTCCGAAATCAATCTTCGACAACATTGCATACGGACCCAGGATTCACGGTATGGCTTCGGCGAAATCCGATCTGGAAGAAATAGTCATCAACAGCTTGAAGCGGGCCGGACTTTACGAGGAAGTCAAAGATCGACTGGAAGAGCCTGGAACCGGCCTGTCCGGCGGGCAACAGCAAAGACTGTGCATAGCACGTGCAATCGCCGTCGATCCTGAAGTCATCTTGATGGACGAGCCCTGCTCGGCTCTGGACCCGATTGCGACTGCGCGCATTGAAGAGCTTATGGAAGAAATCAGAGAAAATTACGCCATCGTCATTGTAACTCATTCTATGCAGCAAGCAGCGCGCGTTTCGCAGCAGACCGCATTCTTCCACCTTGGTAATCTTGTCGAGTATGGAGCCACGGATGAGATTTTCACGGCCCCAAAGGATGAGCGGACAGAGAGCTACATCACCGGGCGCATCGGTTAGGAGTTCGGCAATGGATCAGGAACATATCGTCAAATCCTTTGACGAGGATTTGGACAATATCGAGAACGTCATCATCGAAATGGGTGGTCTCGTCGAAAAGCAGATTGCTGACGCGGCAACCGCCCTGACCCGGCGTGATGTTGAGCTGGCCGGATCGGTCATTGTTGCCGACAAGCGCATCGACGCGCTTGAAGCCAGTATTGATGTCGCCGTCGTCCAAATTCTCGCCAAACGTCAACCGATGGCGCAGGATCTGCGCGCCGTAGTTGTCGCTCCAAAAATTGGCTCCAACCTTGAACGCATCGGCGACTATGCAAAGAATATCGCCAAGCGCACCAGTGTGCTGGCCAAATCCCTGCCAGTGGGTTCGGCCACAGCGACAATCGAGCGTATGTGCGAAATGGTGCAACACATGGTTAAGGACGTGCTCGACGCCTATGTGGCGCGCAATCAGGACCAGGCCAGCGACGTGCGTTTGCGCGACGAGGAAGTCGACCAGATGCACAACACGCTGTTTCGCGAGTTGCTGACTTACATGATGGAGGACCCTCGCGCCATCACGCCGTGCATGCACCTTCTGTTCATCGCCAAGAACGTTGAGAGGATGGGGGATCACACCACAAGTATCGCTGAACAGGTTCACTACATGATCAGCGGTGAAATCTTTGATGAGGAGCGCCCGAAGAGCGATGCCACAAGCACTACCTTCATTGAGCACAATGCCGCGGAGTAGCAAGCTTCACGCCGGCGACCGACTGATGAGCGGCGCGTCTGATCCGCTTGTCTTAATCGTAGAGGATGAGCCTGCGCAGCTTGAGGTGCTCACCTACAATCTCAGCTCACAGGGCTTCCGCTACGCACATGCAACCGACGGCGAAGAAGCTTTATTGATGACCGACGAGCTACAGCCCGATCTGATTATTCTCGATTGGATGCTTCCAAGTGTCTCAGGCATTGAGGTGTGCCGCCGACTCAAGACGAGGAACGAAACCAAGCATATTCCGATTGTCATGCTCACCGCTCGCGGTGAGGAATCTGATCGCGTGCGTGGCCTCGAAACGGGCGCTGACGATTACGTCGTCAAACCCTACTCGATAAAAGAGCTGATTGCTCGGGTTAGAGCGATGCTCCGCCGCTCGCGCCCCGCGGGTGTTGGTGAAACGCTGGAGTTCGGTGACATCCGGCTCGACCCGGAGCAACACAAGGTTGCGCGTGGCGGTCAGACGATCCGGCTTGGTCCCACTGAATACCGCCTGCTTATCACTTTCATGGAGAAACCGGGGCGCGTATGGAGCCGTGAGCAGTTGATCGACCGGGTGTGGGGGCACGACAGTTATGTTGATCTCAGAACGGTGGATGTACATGTGGGACGACTGCGCAAGGCCCTGAACCGGAACAATTCGGCCGACCCAATCCGCACGGTGCGTGGCGAAGGCTATTCTCTCGACCTTGAATACTGACGCGCTTTTGTGCTTATGGTGTCAGGGCACCTCTGCGGGGCCTTATGCGGGCTGGGCGTCCTTTTGTGCTCGTTTCATGCCGTAATATGTCCATAGCATCCGCGCCGCCACGCTACGCCAGGGACGCCAACGCTCGGCAATTGCGTCCATTGCGCTCTCGTCAGGCATGTCATCGAGCCCACAGGCATCCTGCACCGCGTATTTGAGCGCGAGATCACCTGGCGCCCAACCGTCTGCGCGGCCAAGGCAGAACATGATGTAGATGTCCGCCGTCCAGGGTCCCACACCTTTGAGTGAGGTAAGTATTTCCTTGATCTCATCGGTTTGTGCGTCCCCCAGCCCGGACAGCTCAAGGCGTTCAGACGCAACTTCGCTGGCGATACCGGTGATTGTCAAAACCTTGCTGGCTGACAGGCCACAACCGCGCAAAGTCTTCTCGCGCTTGCGCAGAAACGTCGTGGCATCGAACGGTTTCACCGCCCTTTCCAACCGCCCCCATATCGCGGATGCACTTGCCACCGACAGCTGCTGGCCAACGATGATGCGGGCAAGTCCCTCAAAACCGTTCTCGCGCCGCCGCAGAGGCGGCTCACCGGTCAGCTCATAAACACCCGCCATATGTCCGCAAGCATTCTTAAGTGCCGCCGTCCCCTCGGCAACATCGGCTTCTGTTTCAATGATCCGGTAAGACATAAGTCCGGAACCCTTCAAGCTGGTGACCGTTGGCCAATCGACGCACTATAACGCCATCATGAGCGATCTCATCTTCCGATTCGCACCAAGCCCTAACGGCCACCTGCATCTGGGCCATGCGCTGTCAGCCCTGGTTACCCGTGACATGGCACAGGAGGCAGGCGGGCGCCTGCTGTTGCGGATAGAGGACATTGATACAGAACGTTGCCGACTGGAATTCGAAACTCAGATTCTCGAGGACCTCGAATGGCTGGGACTTGAATGGGAAAAGCCAGTTCGCAGACAATCGGAACATCTACCCCTCTATGCAGATTACGCTGCCAGGCTGGGTGAAATGGGCCTGCTCTACCCGTGCTTCGCTTCGCGCAAGGATATCGCCGCCCAAGCAGTGCAAGGAAAGACCGACCCCGATGGCGCGGCTCTCTATCCCAACCTGCACAAGGACATGCCCGAAGAAGAAGTTGCACGCCGAAAGAAGGAGGGCGAGCCTTTTGCGCTCCGGCTTGATATGGAAAAAGCGATTGCCACTGCACACGTCATGTCTCCCGCTCCCCTCACCTTCCAGGAGCTCGACCGAAATATGGAAGTGGGGGAAACGGTTCTCGCTAATCCTGCGCGTTGGGGCGACGCCGTGATCGCACGGAAAAATTCGACGACCAGTTATCACCTTTCCGTCGTCGTGGATGACGCCCTTCAGAGTGTAACCCATGTAACGCGCGGCCGCGATCTATACGCTGCGACCGATATTCACCGCCTCCTGCAAGTGCTGCTTGGTCTTCCCGTGCCTCTGTATCACCACCATGAGCTTCTGATGGATGAGAAGGGACACAAACTCTCCAAACGCCATGGCGACAAGAGCTTAAAAAGTCTGCGCTCGGAAGGGGCCACGTCCCGGGATATCCGTCAGTTGGCAGGGATTGATCGAAAATAACCCGCCAGCTTCAGCTCCTTAATCAAACGTTAACGGAGGGTGGTCGAAGATCGCGCGTAATGACTGAGCAATCGCCCGAAACCGACAACGCCGCGGACCCCGCCGCCCGCATAAGAGAACTTGAGCGCATGCTTGCGCAGGAGCGTAGTGCACGCACGATCGCTGAAGCTGCTGACAAGGCGAAATCTGAACTGCTTGCCACTGTCAGTCATGAGGTGCGAACACCCCTGGGCGCCATCATTTCGATGGCAGACCTGCTGCGTGGGACGACCCTTGACCCGCAACAGCAGCGCTATGCCGAAACGCTTCAGCAATCCGGGCGCGCCTTGCTCGCGGTGCTCAACGAGATCCTCGACTTTTCCAAGCTTGAGGCCGGGCGCTTTGAGCTGGAAATGGTGACGTTCGATTTTGCACAATTGATGGAAAGTGTCGGTGCTGAATTACGGGCGCGCGCCGCGGAAAAGGGAATAGCCGCAAACGTGGCGATCGCTGAAGGTTTCCCGCAGTGTTTGCGTGGCGACCCGGTACGCATCCGCCAAATTCTCAACAACCTTATCGACAATGCGTTCAAATTCACCGAACAAGGATCGGTGCGCGTGCGCGCCGGCTACGGACATTCCGGAGATGAGGTGGTGTTGCGGTTCGAAGTCTGTGACACCGGCATTGGATTGACGCAGCAGCAGATCGCGTCCCTGTTTGAACCATATGTCCAGGCCAGCAGCTCGGTTGCTGTCACATATGGCGGCACGGGGCTTGGCTTATCAATCTCCCGCAAACTTGCCAGACTCATGGGCGGTGATCTGGGATGCGAAAGCTCACCGGGTGAAGGGTCCATGTTCTGGTTCACATTGCGTGTTGGCGCGGCAAGTGATCCATTGGGTAACGATGCCCAACCGGTTGATGCGCTACCCGGAAAAGAGCAGCAATCGGCCATTGGCCCGCTCAGAGGCCATGTCCTTGTCGTTGAAGACAACGACGTCAACCAAATGCTGATCAAAGCCTATCTTGACCAATTCGGCCTTACCTACGATACCGCCATCAATGGTCAGGAGGCGGTTCGCATGGTGCAGGAGAGCACCTATGACATCGTTCTCATGGATGTGATGATGCCGGTGATGGACGGACTTGAGGCGACCAGGCAAATTCGCGCGCAAAACGAACCAGTGGCAAAAATTCCGATCATTGCCCTCACAGCCAATGCCATGAAAGGCGACCGGGAGACCTATCTCGGGTCGGGCATGGACGGCTATGTGTCCAAGCCCCTTAGCGCCTCAGATCTCTTTACCGCCTTGTCGGAGCATATTCAGATTACGCCGCAGGCCAGCGCCTCTGGTCAGTAGGTGGCAAGAGTCAAACGGCTACTTGCGTTCCGACAACCAAATTCCGCCCAGAACCAGAGCGAGCGCGATCGCATGATAAGGCGCGAATTCTTCTCCCAGGTATAAAACGCTGAGTATTGAGGCGAAGACCGGAACCAGGTTGACGAACACACCGGCACGACCGGGACCGATTAACTCGATGCCCCTGATATAGAAAATCTGCGAAAGAAATGACGGCAGAAGCGCGATAAGACCAACCAGGATCCAACCCTTCGTGGTGGGCGGCTGATAGGCACCATATGCCACTTCCGCCAGGGCAAGGGGAATGGATGCAACAAATGCGGAAGCAGCCAAGATCGTAAGAAGAGAGAGGGCGCCTGCCTTGGGCTTGTCAGACAGGCCCGTTGTGTATCCCGCGTAAAGAAAACACGCCAAGACCATCAGCAGGTCTCCCCGATTGACGGCAAAGCTGGCGAGCCGCGCAAAGTCTCCCTCAAACACGACGGTAGCAACGCCGATCAGTGTAACGACAACACCAATCATCTGGTAAAGCGTAACCGGCGTATGAAATATCAGGAAAACGCCGATCAGAACGAAAACGGGGATCGACCCTTGAATAATTCCGATATTCACTGCGGTCGTGAGGTGAGCGGCGGAATAGAACAGCGCGTTAAATCCCGTGAACCCCAAGCTTCCCATCAGAAAGAGAAACAACAGCCGCGGTCGCAGATGCGACCAGTCGCGCCGAACCTGATGGCCGGCAACCAGAATCAATAAAAACAAAACGAAAAACCAGCGCAGCGAAACGAGTGCCATCGGTGAGACTTCACCCACGGCGAGCTTCCCAAAAATCGCATTGCAGCCCCACATCAGTGCGGTCAGCGCGAGCAGGATGTATGCGAGCCCGTTCGTTCTCGCTTCAGACATGGGCCGGCTTCGGGGGGTCACGCCTAATTCGCTTTCCTCATCGCGCGAGATACAATTTCGTCAGCGATCGGTAAGGCGGACGTTGCCGCAGGCGATGGCGCGTTGCAGACATGCAAGGACCGCGAAGTTTCTAAAAACAGGAAATCGTCAACGAGTTTGCCATCCGCCGACACGGTCTGCGCCCGGATGCCGGCTTCCTTGGGTTCCAGGTCTTCGAGGGTCAGTGAGGGGCAGTATTTCCGGCAACGCTCCAGATAGACGCTCTTGGACAGCGACCCGCGCAGTTCGTAGAGACCGGCGGCGGCAAATCGGGCCATGAGTTTGTAGAAGCCGGGAAAGCCCATCATGTCGGCCATATCCTGCGGCACCGGGAAATTTCCCGAGTAGGTTTCGCGTCCAAGTGACAAGACGGCATTTGGTCCCACACTCAAAGACCCATCAATATGTCGCGTGAGATGGACACCGAGGAATGGCAGGCTCGGGTCGGGGACCGGGTAGATAAGATGCTTCACCAGTTCTCCGCGCCCGCGTGATATTTCGTAATACTCACCTCGAAACGGCAGGACGCGGAAGTCGATGTCAATACCGGACTTCATAGCAAGTCGGTCGCCCTGGAGCCCCGCGCATACAATCAGGGTACGCGATGTGAAGTCGTCCAAATTGGTTTCGACGGTGATCTCGGTATCGCTCTCCTTGATGCCTGCCACAGTGGCGCCAAGCCGGATTTCCCCCCCGGCTTCGCGGATAGCCTCCGCAAACGCCTCGCAAATCTCACCATAGTCAACGATGCCCGTCGCGCGAACGAGCAGCGCCTCGACGCCGGCAACATTTGGCTCAATCTCTCTTAGTTGCCCGTCGGAAATCTGCTCATAGTCGAGGTCATTTGCGACAACGCGCTCCTCAAGCCCCCTGAGACGTTGGACTTCTTCCTCATCGGTCGCAACGATCAGCTTGCCGCAACGCTCATAGGCTATGCCGTGATCCTCGCAAAACCTGATCGTACGCGCTGCACCTTCCTTGCACAGTCGCGCTTTGAGGCTGCCGGGTTGATAGTAAACACCGGCATGGATGACGCCGGAATTGTGTCCGGTTTGATGACGCGCGAGCTGGTTTTCTTTCTCCAGGACAACAAGGCTCGCGCCGGGTCGCTCCTGCAAAAGCCTGAAGGCGCTGGCAAGCCCGAGAATGCCGCCGCCAATGATCGTGAAGTCGTACATAGGAGCGGTGTTTACGGCATTTGTCCGGCCAAGAGAACAAGGATGATCGTCACAGACAGAATTGAAAGCACGGTGCCAAGCGCGACGGCGGCCGAAATCGACCCCTTTGCCGCCTCGTATCGGCTTGCAAAGAGGAATGCGTTGGCCCCCGGCGGACAGGCCGCAAAAAGGACCGCAACACCTGCCCACACCGGTGGCAAAGTGAAGACGTGGAATGCCATGAACCAAACCAGAGCAGGAAATACCGCCAGAGACAGAGTGCATATGACCGCAACGGTCAGCAACTGACCCTGAATCCGGAAGGCGGTAAGGCCCAGACCGAGCGCTACCAGCGAGGCGGGTATCGCGGCTTGCCCAAGGAGAGAAATCATCTTGTCGGGAATTGGATGAAGGCCAAGCCCGGTCGCTCTCCACGCAAGGCCCGCAGCAAGACTGATGATCAGCGGATTCTTGATAAGACTTAGCAGCAGTTCTTTCGCCTGCCGGGTCCAGCTCACCTCATCGCGCTCTGTTGCAAGTTCTATGTGAAATGTTGCTGTGGACCAGAAAAGCGGCGAACTGAGCGAGATGATAATGGCAATAGGTGTCGCAGCCTCAGGACCGAACCGGTCAAGCGCCAGCGGAATGCCCAGCATCACGATGTTGCCGAAGGTTGACCCCATGGAAATTGCGGCACCATCGCGTGGCGGACGGCGCAGCAGAAAGCGCGTCGCGATTGTAGCGAGGGCCCACAGGATCGCCGCGGCGAAATAGAAACTACCCCACATGGCGAGTGGCGAAGCGCCGGCAGGCATGTCGGCGGTCACCATCATCCGGAAGAACAACGCAGGCACCGCCGCAACGAATACGAACTCGGCCAGTCCCTTACCCGCCGCTTCGCTCATGATCGAAAGGCGCGCGAGCAGAAAGCCGACGGCAATGAGGCCGAACACCGGTGCAACGATTAGAACAACGTCGTACATGTGGGTGAGTTAGACCAGGTGCGGGAACCGGGCAAGCAAGGAAATCCGGAACATCAGTGGAGCGGACGACTATTCGATATTATCCAGCAATTCCTTGGCCATCGTTGCTATCTGACCATCAACGGCGCAAGCAATAGCGAGCACATCTGAGCGCAATCGCTCAAGGCTGGAACAGCGTGCTTCCGGTGTCACCTCGGGA
>DEIT01000140.1:48411-50618 GCA_002352635.1 Hyphomicrobiaceae bacterium UBA2767
TCAAAAACCAGCGGGGCGATCCCCTGCTCAATGGGGAATTCATCCGGACTTGAGGAAAGCATTCGCTGCATGTTGCTGCAGTCGTGGTTGCACATGCACTGGCATTTTGCTGACCCGCATGCATCACAGGAGATCGCGCAATGCGGCCCGCAAACACGCCCGTTTACTCCCGGCTCGCAGGCGGCGCCGATCTGATCCACCAACTGATTGACGTGATCTTTGTCTAACTGATCCTGATGAACTCGCATGCCGAGACCCCCGCACCCGAACATGTATGACAAGGTCAGAATAGAGCTCGAGCCTGAAAAATCCGTTAAATCAGTCTGACTGCGGATCTATTTCCTAAGGGCCGGCAACCTTGTTTCGAAGCGTCCCTATACCCGACCAGCTGATTTCCAGTTCGTCGCCCGACACAAGAAAGCGCTGAGGCTGACGCGAACCACCCGAGCCCTCGGGAGAGCCGGTCGATATAATGTCTCCGGGCTTGAGGTGCATCATGGTCGATGTGTAGCTCACCATGGTCGGGATATCGAAGATCATCGACGCGACGGTGGTGTTCTGGACCACATCTCCATTGAGCCGTGTATGCAGCTCAATTGCGGACGGGTCAGCGATCTCATCGGCTGTGACCATCCATGGTCCACATGAACCCGACGCGAAGAAATTCTTGCCTGCGGTCACCGAATGTTTCTGCCAGTCGCGCACCGAACCGTCGTCCATGACAGTGTATCCTGCGATGTGGTCGAACACTTTCTCCTTCGGGATATGACGCCCTTCCTTGCCGATTACGAGGACCAGTTCGCCTTCGTAGTCGAAGGTGTCGCGGGGTCCTTCCGGTGGCAATTCCAGCGGTTCGAGGTGACCGACAAGGCCTCCCTCTGCCTTGAGAAACATGGTGATGTTTTCCGGCGGCGGCATATCTCCATGTACCGGGTGGCGCTTTGGATAGTTGACGCCGATGCAAATGACCTTCTCCGCATCATACAGAGGTGGCAGGAACTTCACATCGCTCAAGCTAAGAGACGCGTTTCGCCCACTCGCCCATTCCGCCAGTTTACCGAGTGCCTCACCTTCAAGAACGGCGCGGATGGTTGGATACTCTGCGGCGAAGTCTCCATCAACGGGTATGGCCGATGCCAGCTCCGCCGGTCCGTCAGCGCCTTCGGCGACGACGCCGTAGGCTGCGCCCTCCGCCTGCCGGTAACTCACAAGTTTCATGGTTCCTCCCGTGCGATTTGGCTTGACCGTCTGTTGCGGCTCATGTTCTGGGAGGGCAGGAAAGACCGTTCGCAATCCAATTGCAATGGGGCAGAAAGAATGCCGTCGGAAATGATCTACCTGAATGCCGCAAGCCACGGGTTGCCAGACGAAAGAGTAAGGGCGCGTATCCTCACCCATGTCCAGCGCGAGGCAGAAGTCGGACCGATCGTCGCCACGCGAGGGGTTGAAGAAGAGATCTCAGGCGTCAGGCGGAAAGCGGCGGATTTGATTGGCGCCAAACCTTCGGAACTGGCCTTCGCACAAACGACCATGACCGGATGGTCTGCTGCCGTTGCTGCCCTTCCGCTCACGGGCCGCCGCATCCTCGTCGCCCCGAATGAATGGGGCGAATGCGTTCAAACTTTCAAGTTACTTGGCAATTCCCGGGACATGCGGCTGGAGGTCATGGCGACCACACAGGAAGGCGACCTCGATCTTGCCGCCCTCCAGGCGTCAATAGACGACGATGTGGCTGCCATTAGCGTACCGATGGTCTCAAGTCTCAGTGGACGGCACTATCCGGTTCAGGAGATCGGATCGCTCGCCCGGCCCGACCACTGCTTCTATGTGATCGACGGAGCGCAAGGTCTTGGACAACTTGGCGTTGATGTCGAGAAATTCGGTTGCGACATGTTCGCTGCCACCGCGCGCAAATGGCTGCGCGGCCCTCGCGGTACCGCGCTGCTTTACGTGCGTTCGTCAACCCTTGAGTGTATGGACCCGATCCCGGTCTTGAACACTTCCGGTGATACCGTTGGAGCCGAGCGCCAGGATGTGGCCAGGTTCGAATCCTTCGATTTTGTGGCGGCACTCCGCCTCGGTCTTGGCACAGCGATCGATGTGGTCAACGAGTACGGCGTTGGGTCAGTAGCGGAAACTGTTGCCAACCACGCGCGTCACGTGCGGGATCGTGTTGCGCGGGCGGGACTATCGCTCGCAAGCCCCGC
>DEIT01000140.1:50732-57875 GCA_002352635.1 Hyphomicrobiaceae bacterium UBA2767
TCGCCGCACATCTACAATGACACCAGTCATATTGACGCGCTGTTCAATGAGATCGCTTCGATCGTATGATTTGTCAGGGACATCTTGTTGGCGGCCCGGCATTGATACATGATGCGGGCAAAACAGGCGCCCGGCGCCGTCCTATGGTCACGTTATGAAGTTCGATTTCTCCACCATATTCTGGGTTTTCATCATCCTTATGGTCCTGCAGCCATTGCTCATGACCCGGATTCTTGCCATGCGCCGGGCGGATGCCATCCGGCGGCTGGAAAAATCTCAAGGCACTCGGGTCATCACCATGATTCACAGGCAGGAAAAGCGAAGCCTGTTTGGTTTTTCGATTGCGCGCCACATCGACATGGAGGACGCGCAGACGATCATCGCGGCTATCAAGGAAACGCCGAAGGATATCCCGATAGACCTGATCCTACACACGCCGGGCGGCTTGGTGCTTGCCGCCATGCAGATCGCCCGGGCTGTCGAGGCGCATCCGGCAAAGGTCACGGTCTACATACCCGTCTTCGCCATGTCAGGCGGCACGCTCATTGCACTTGCTGCTGACGAGATCGTGCTCGGTGAGTTTTCCGTGCTCGGTCCCATCGATCCTCAGCTGATGGGCCTGCCCGCCGCGAGCATTGTCGCGGCACGCGATGCGAAGCCAGTCGATAAGGTGTTCGATTTGACGCTGGTTCTTGCTGATGTGAGTGAAAAAGCAATCGCCCAGGTGAAGCGTGGCGCGGTGGAACTCATGACGCCGCGGATGAAGAAAGAGCCGGCACAAAAACTTGCCGAAAAACTCGCCGGCGGCCATTGGACACATGACTACGCACTGACTGCTGAAGAGGCTTCCTCAATCGGGCTTCCGGTCAAGGTCGGGATGCCGCAGGACGTGCTGGAATTGATGAAGCTCTACCCGGCACCGGTTCAACGTACCGGGGTCGAGTTCTTACCACTCGATATCCCCGGCCGTCGTGGCAGAGAGTAGGAACGGGCGCGCTCAATCACACCCGTCCCTTCTTTTGTGGCCATATCGGAGTTGGACTACGCACGTCCCGAAGCATATCCGCCGTCAAAGGGCAGGATGCGACCGGTTACAAACTCTGCATCCGCGACATAGACACTGACGCGCCGGCTTCACCCACCATCGACACTTCTTTTGGCAGGGGATATACAGAGGCGTCCCGCTGCATGGCGGGGCACGTTCTCGGGGCGGGGTGAAAGTCCCCACCGGCGGTAAGAGCATTTCATGCTTAAGCCCGCGAGCGCTCTTTGAGGTTTGGTCTTGAAGAGGTCAGCAGATTCGGTGCAACTCCGAAGCCGACGGTTACAGTCCGGATGGAAGAGAGCGACAGGGGTAGCGCCTCTGCGTCCGCGCAGGAGTCCTGCCACTTCGTACGCCCTGATTCTGGTCTCTGAAGGATAAGGAGAACCGAAATGAATCAGAGCTCCCAAAAGACATCAGCAGGTGTGCGACTTGCCCTTGTGCAGGCACGCTGGCATGCGGATATCGTGGATGAGGCCAGCAAGGCTTTCATTGCCGAGATAGGCCAGCGAACAGATCAAGGAAAACACATCGACGTTTTCGATGTGCCGGGCGCATTCGAAATTCCGCTTCAGGCTCGCACATTGGCAAAAAGCGGGCGGTATGACGCAATCGTCGCATGCGCCTTCGTTGTCGATGGAGGGATTTACCGGCATGAGTTCGTCGCGGAAACTGTTGTCAGCGCCCTGATGCAAGCGCAGATGGAAACCGATGTGCCGATCCTATCAGTGGTACTCACCCCGCATCACTTTCACGAATGCGATGAGCACAGGCGGTTCTTCCGCGACCACTTCAGGATCAAAGGTCGCGAGGCGGCGCAGGGCTGTCTGTCGGTACTGGCCAGTCGAAGCAACATGGTGGCGGCCGCCTAATGACCAAGGCAGTCGCCAAATCGGGACTTACTTCGTTGCGTCTGCCACGACGCTGAGAAGATCGAACGCACTGACGATACCGACGGCTCGGCCGCCGTCGGTCACGATGAGATGATGGACGCGATGCTGGCGCATACGTGTCGCCGCTTCGCTCGCCGGATCAGTGGCGCGCACGACGTGGACGGTGTTGTTCATAACGTCGCGAACCTCACGAGTGCCATCGATGCGGCGTGCGACGTCCGCGCTGGTCACGATCCCGAGAACCTTTGAGTTCATGTCGGCGACGGGCAGTGCATGAATCCGTTTTGACGCCATAAGCTCGCGTACGTGATCGACCGTGTGGTCGGGTGAAGCGAATATGACCTTGTTGGTCATGACATGCGCAACCATGACGCTCATTGCGAATCAATCTCCGATTGTTTTTTCCATCTCCACACAACCAACCATGATTTGCCAAGGCTTCTGAGTTTTTTGCATGCGGCTTTTTCGCGCGATCCTATGTCACAACCAACAAGGCTCAATCGTCATTATCTGTGTAGGGCGGATGTCAGAGGCATCCGCAATAGTTGAATCGGAGACCGATATGACACAATTCGACCGGATACACTTCATCAGCAATATGCGCGATGCACTGAAGGCCTTCGAAGGCGTGGAGCAGATGCTTGACGCTTCAGGGCTCTCAGGCCAACTGCGTCATCTTCTGAAACTTCGGGCCTCACAAATGAACGGCTGTGCATATTGTGTCGGGCTGCACACGCGCGAAGCCCGCCAGGACGGAGAAACCGACGAGCGTCTCGATTATGTGGCAGTTTGGCGCGATGCTGATTGCTATAGTGCGGCCGAACGTGCCGTTCTCGCCTGGACTGAAGCATTGACCGACCTGGATCAAACGCGCAGCCTCGATGAACTTCACAATGCGCTTACGCCTCACTTCGGTGAGGCCGAGATCGCCGCAATGACGACGCAGATCGCGATGATCAATGTGTGGAACCGCCTGCAGATCGCATCTCACGGTCGGCAGACCCAGCAGAGCGAAATGGCGTCCAGGGCGGCATGACCGAAAACGACAAGCACGCCATCGCAGCATTCGAGAAAGCCAGGCCCCGGCTATGGGGTCTGGCCTATCGCATGCTCGGGTCAGCGGCAGACGCTGACGATGCGGTTCAGGACACGTGGTTGCGCTGGCAGACGGTTCCGCATGATGACATCGCCTCGCCCGAGGCCTGGCTGACGACAGCATGCAGCAGGCTGTGCATCGATATACTGCGCGCGGCCCATCGCACGCGGGTCGACTATGTCGGACCGTGGTTACCTGAACCCCTCATCGGTGACGCCGGGCACGAACCGATTGACCAAGCGGAATTAGCTTCATCCCTGTCCATGGCCTTCATGCTGCTGCTTGAGCGGCTCACGCCCACAGAGCGCGCGGCCTATCTGCTTCACGACGTATTTGACTATGACTATGACGCTGTCAGCGCCGTACTCGACAAGCAAGCGGACGCCTGCCGGCAACTTGTTTCCCGGGCACGCAAACATGTTGAACGTAAAGAAGTCCGCGTGGAGGACGAACCTGCCAGGCAGCGTTTCCTTCTGGACACGTTCATGGGTGCGCTGCGGTCGGGGGAAACGGATCGGCTGGCATCATTACTCGCTGACGATGCCGAGCTGTGGACCGACGGTGGCGGAAAAGCTGTGGCACAGACGGACGTCATACGCGGACAGAGCGAGATTGCGCGTGTGCTGGACATGATCTGGAAAACGGCCTGGTATGACCGTACGTTCATTGAGACGCAGGTCAATGGCAGCCCGGGTCTGATGCTGCGCGAGAATGACGAAATCGTCGGCGTATTAACACTTGCCGATACGGCCGATGGCCGCATATCGGGCATCCATGTTGTCCGCAATCCGGACAAGCTTGGACGTGTTTCCCTTTGAGAACGAGGTGCCCGAAGAGACACTATATCTGTGCTGTCTCCTTCGCTCCGGCCAGCTCCACGATATCGCCCATGATGGCGTTGAGTTGGAAGTCCTTGGGCGTGTAGATGCGGCTGACGCCAACCTGGCGCAAGATGTTCTCATCTGCCTCCGGAATAATCCCGCCGACAATGACCGGAACGTCGCTCATGCCCCGTTCACGCAGCAGCGCCATCACGTCGCGGACCAGCGGGACGTGAGAGCCTGAAAGGATCGACAGCCCAACGACATGGGCGTTTTTCGCCTGGGCCGCGTCGACAATTTCTTCCGGCGTCAGGCGGATGCCTTCATAGACCACGTCCATGCCGATGTCGCGGGCGCGCACGGCGATCTGTTCCGCACCATTGGAATGCCCGTCGAGCCCCGGCTTGCCGACGACAAATGTGAGGGTCCGCCCCAGCTTGCCCGATGCGGCTTCGACCCTGGCACGCAGATCATCCAGACTTGGCGCCTCGCCACAGGGTTTCTCACCCACGCCTGTTGGCGCACGGTATTCGCCAAACACGGCTCTCAAGGTTTCGCCCCACTCACCGGTGGTAACACCGGCTTTCGCACACACGATCGAGGGCGTCATGACGTTGCGCCCTTCCCTCGCCGCAGCCTCGAGTTCGTCAAGTGCTGAACGGACGGCCTTGTCATCGCGGGTGGCGCGCCACTCCTTGAGTTTGGCGATCTGCCCCATCTCAACCGTTTCTGGCACGGTGACGATGCCGCCGGCTTCGCCAGCCAGAGGTGACGGTTCTGAGTCAGTCCACTTGTTGACGCCGACAACCACCTGCTCGCCGGATTCGATTGTTTGCACCCGGTCGGTATTGGATTTGACCAGCTCGGCCTTCATATAATCGATTGCCGCGACCGCCCCCCCCATTGCCTCGATGCGGGAGAGTTCCTCACGCGTCTGCTCCTTCAACTCGGCGACCTTCGCCTCGATCTCGTCCGACCCGTCGAAAATGTCCCCATATTCGAGCAGGTCAGTCTCATAGGCGACGATCTGCTGCATACGGATTGACCATTGCTGGTCCCAGGGCCGCGGCAACCCGAGCGCCTCGTTCCATGCGGGCAACTGCACCGCACGGGCGCGCGCTCTTTTCGACAGGACAACGGCGAGCATTTCCAGCAGAATACGGTAGACGTTGTTTTCCGGCTGCTGCTCGGTGAGACCGAGCGAGTTCACCTGCACGCCATAACGGAAGCGTCTGAGTTTTGGATCCTCAACGCCGTATCGCGCCTCGCAAATCTCGTCCCATAGATCGCAGAATGCCCGCATCTTGCAGATCTCGGTGATAAAGCGCAGCCCGGCATTGACGAAGAATGAGATACGCCCGACGACACTCGGGAAGTCCTCATTGGAAACTTCCCCTGAGTCCCGCACCGTATCGAGCACGGCGATGGCCGTCGCCAGGGCAAAGGAGAGTTCCTGCACCGGCGTCGCACCCGCTTCCTGCAGGTGATAAGAGCAGACGTTGGTCGGGTTCCATTTCGGGATGTGGGTGTAGGCGTAGCAGATCACGTCCTTGATGAGACGCAGTGACGGTTCCGGCGGAAACACATAGGTTCCGCGCGAGAGATACTCCTTGATGAGATCATTCTGCACAGTCCCTGTAAGCTTGCTCACGTCCGCACCCTGCTCTTCCGCCGCCGCAACATAAAGCGCCAGCAGCCAGGGTGCCGTGGCATTGATCGTCATGGACGTGTTCATTTGCTCGAGCGGGATGCCGTCGAACAGGGCGCGCATGTCACCCAGATGCGAAATGGGAACACCGACTTTTCCAACCTCGCCGCGCGCAAGGATGTGGTCTGAGTCATAACCGGTCTGGGTCGGCAGATCGAAAGCGACGGACAGGCCCGTCTGTCCGGCGGTGAGATTCTTCCGGTAAAGTTCATTGGAGGCTTCAGCCGTGGAGTGCCCCGAATAGGTACGGATCAGCCACGGACGGTCGCGCTGAATTTCGTCCTGAGCCATCTCAAACCCTCCTGCGCATGATCCCGCAGTCCCCCTTCAGCCCTATAAAATCGGGAAATTAGCTGCACTGCAACATAAACCTGACAAGTTTTGCTGCCGTGCAACAATCCTACGAAGCAACCAGGCTGGTTGAAAAGTAAGGCGTGATGAATGCTAGTTGCGGCGAAGCCATACTTTCACCTCGGAGAGTTTGCGGATGAGTTCGCTTTGCCGCCGGCAGTTTGTCTTTTCCTTGATCTTGCGAAGATGCGTGTAGACCGTGTTGCGGCTGAGGCCGTGTTTTTTCGCATAGTCACCCGGGGACATCGCCGCCTGCAGCGCCTGGGTGATATGTGCCTCCGCCTCCGTCAGCCCGAAAACCGCGCGCAGGAGTTGCACGGACGACTGATGCTCGTTTAGTGGATCGTGCACGAACATGATCGCGTAAGCGCCTGCGCCTTCGTGTTTCCGCCCGGCCGGCTCCACGGCTGGGTAAACTGAGACGATGTATGGCGGACATTCTGATCGCCGTGGCACGGGAAAGTCCGAATAGAACGCGTTGCGGTTCATGCCCCGCTCATTGAAAACCATGTAGTCGGTGACGATGCCTCCCGCGCTGCCATTGATGAGCAGCGGAACGCGGGGATTGCGCGCGCAATAATGATCGAAATAGGCGATTTCGTTTGGCTGCGGCAGGCCGTGGGAGTGAAACTCCGTGAGCATCGCCGATTTACGATCAAACACCTCAAGCGTCCCGGCAATACCACCCACCGTCTGCGTTATTGAGGCAAGCGCATCCGGCCAATGCTCCGCGTGAAGGCCGGCATCGTAAATCGCGTCTACCGACTGCAGAAAATCGCCGTTCTTTCTCATATCGCGCCCCTTGCGAGAAGAGGTGGACTGCTATCTTGCCGTTTTTGCTTGTGGCAGGCAAAGCCTATTCCGCGCGGTCAAGCAGTCGTGAATACAGCACGCAGCGTTTTTCGAGCAGTTTTCAGCCGATTATCTTCATCTGAACCTGACCTCGCCCTCACCAATATTGGTGATGTGGCGGCGCGCGCCCGTTCCTATGCTTGGTCCCGTCAACAATCGGCGGCGAAATGCCCTCCCGCAGGCGGACCGCCGCGCGAGAAATGGGGAGCAATGGAAAATGAAGCCTGTGACTCTTTATCTAACCGCTGCACTCGCGGCTGGCTTGGGCACAACTCCGGCGATTGCTCAAGGCGCAGGGGATGCCTTCGCGAACGCCCCGCTGACCCTTGAGCAGGACCAGGTCATCTCCAGAGCTAGGGAGACCAATCGCAAAGTATTTT
>DEIT01000140.1:57969-62505 GCA_002352635.1 Hyphomicrobiaceae bacterium UBA2767
GTGGCGACAGCGACGGAGAAGGAGGTGACGGTGGTGGCGACGGCGCGGACTAACGGCTGACGCCTTGCCTTCTCAGCGTCAGGAGGCCAATTGGGGCGCCTCCCCTGAAAAAATGCGGACAGGGAAGGCGCGCCGAAAATGATACGGGTTAGCGTTTCACCAAACCGACGATAAACAACAGGATGACGGCGCCAATTACGGCAGAGATGATCGAACCGATTAGTCCGGCGCCAAGTGACACGCCCAACGCGCCAAGCACGAAGGTACCGATAAACGCGCCCACAATGCCAACGATGATATTGCCGACGAGGCCGAAGCCAGCGCCCTTCATGATCTGTCCGGCAAGCCAGCCGGCAATCAAACCAACGACGATCAAAACAACAAGAGCTTCGATGCCCATGAGGATTCTCCCTTGAGGCATTGACTGCCGATCGTGTTTTTACGCGTACACGGCCCCCTGCGGCCTCGGCAGCTTTGGCCTGAGGTGAGCAGACTATGACCCATACGACCTTCGTATGACAACTGCCGCTAAGACTTTGTCCAAAGGCAATTTTAATGGTGTTGTTGCCGTTATGAGACCAGGCTGATCAGGACTTTTCGCCGTCCTGGGGCGCATACATGGCGAATAGCTCGGCACCGGTCATATTCTTCGTCTTGTTGGCAAACGCATACCAGTCGGGCTTCTCGTCGATAAAAACTTGGCTTGTAAATTTCAGGCCTGTCTGATCTTCCAGCGCCCCAACCGACATCATGTATGGCCCGTCGGGTACGATGCAGTAGAACAGATTTGAACCGCACACGCCGCAGAAGCCGCGCTCGGCCCAATCCGACGATCGGTAGCGAACAATATGCTCCTCCCCCTCAAATTCGACTGGCCCCATGCAGCGGATCTCTAAAAACGGTCCGCCGCCCCAACGCCTGCACATGTCGCAATGACATGCGCCGACTTCATGAACTTCATCGGTCAGCCGGAATTTCACCTTTCCGCATAGGCACTGCCCCGTTTTTCCGGTTTTCGCATTCATCACTTTCCCCCAAACAGGCCGATATGGGCGGGCCCTCATTTTATTGCACTGCAAAAGATTTGTTGCATTGCCGCATATTCTGCACAAGAATTGCTCAACGCTGCAACAAATCAATGCAGCTGGGCTCAGGCGACAGGGGATATAGGACCATGAGCGAACCAGCATTGGCGGAAGTTCCGCAGCCTGAGGGCGACTATAAGGACCTTTACGATATTGGTGAGATCCCCCCTCTCGGGCATGTGCCGAAAAACATGCACGCCTGGGTTATCCGCAAGGACCGGCACGGCCCGCCGGAGGATGCGATGCAGCTCGAAACCGTGCCCACATGGGAACTGGACAGTCATGACGTTCTGGTTCTGGTGATGGCGGCAGGCGTGAACTATAACGGCGTTTGGGCGGCACTCGGCCAGCCCCTTTCCACCATCGACGTTCACAAAAACCCCATTCACATCGCCGGCTCCGACGCATCCGGCATCGTCTGGGCCGTTGGCTCAAAGGTAAAAAACTGGAAGGTTGGCGACGAAGTCGTCATCCACTGCAACCAGGATGATGGCGATGATGAGGAATGCAATGGCGGCGACCCGATGCTGTCTGCGACTCAGCGCATCTGGGGTTATGAGACGCCCGACGGCTCTTTCGCCCAGTTTGCCCGCGTCCAGGCCCAGCAGCTCATGCCACGCCCGCAACATCTCACCTGGGAAGAAAGCGCCTGCTACACCCTGACCCTGGCAACGGCCTACCGCATGTTGTTTGGCCACCGCCCGCATATTCTGCGCCCGGGCCACAATGTGCTGGTTTGGGGTGCTTCCGGCGGTCTTGGATCCATGGCTATTCAGATTTGCGCCACGGCCGGCGCCAACGCAATCGGCGTCATCTCCGATGACGACAAGCGCGACTTCGTGCTCTCGCTCGGCGCCAAAGGTATCATCAACCGCAAGCAATTTGATTGCTGGGGTGAGCTGCCCGAGGTGGGCTCGGACGCTTACGCGAAATGGTTCGCCGAAGCGCGTAAGTTCGGCAAGGCTATTTGGGATGTCACCGGCAAGGGCAACAATGTCGACTTCGTATTCGAGCATCCTGGTGAAGCCACGTTCCCGGTCTCCACTTTCGTTGTGAAGCGCGGCGGTATGGTCGTGTTTTGCGCCGGCACGACAGGATACAAGATCACCATGGACGCACGCTACGTGTGGATGCACCAGAAGCGTATACAGGGCTCACATTTTGCGCATCTGAAGCAGGCGAGCCAGGCCAATCGGCTGGTGATCGAACGGCGCATCGACCCGTGTATGTCGGAAGTTTTCCCGTGGGCGCAGATCCCCAAAGCCCACACGCGTATGTGGAAAAACGAGCACGCGCCGGGAAATATGGCAGTGCTGGTGAATACGCCGTGTAGCGGGCTCAGGACTTTGGATGATGTGATCGCCGCAGGCCAGGGCGCCGCCTGACCCAGGGCCATTCACGCACAATCAGTGCGTTGCAACGGCCGCCTTGCGGCATTCGCCCATCAGGGCTGCGCCGGCGCCGAAAATGACGGCGACAAACATTCCTGCGAGTCCATAAGAGACAGACAGCGCGACTGCGGATTCCGCCGGCACGGAAAACAGTGCCAATCCGGCGACCATTGACCCTTCGCGCACGCCCCATCCCCCAAAGCTGATCGGCAGAGCCGAGATCAGGGCAACAACCGGCATAATCGAAACAAAAAAGACTGGATTGATGGTCAGACCCATCCCTCCGGCAAGAAGGGCAAGTCCGGCAAAACCCAGCAGAATGACAGCCATACTCGACCCGGCCAGCAACAACAGCGCACGCAGCGACGAAAATGCTTGCCAGACTTGACTGAAAAATTCCCGAAATGCTTCGAATTTTCGATTTGCCAGCAAACATGCCGCAGCCAGCACAGCGGCTCCCGCAGCAACAACACCCAGCGTGCTGAAAAGCGGCAACGATCCGAGCGCGCTCTTTACCAATGGAAAAGCGAAAACGAGGCCAATGCCACCGCAAAGTGCAAGCCCAAGTGCTGCCGCAAGGCGTTCGGCGGAAACTGACGCGAGTGCGCCCGTTAGACCGGACCCTGAACGCACGAGCAGGGCAGCACGGACCGACACTCCGGCGATTGAAGTCACCAGAAAGAGATTGGCAAGCGTACTGATGCCGAAAATCGACAAAGCATCACGCCAGCCCACTGGGATGTTCTGGCGTTTGAGAATGTATGCCCAGCGCATGTAAGCCAACGCAAACTGGAGCACGAACACGCCAATCGCCAACAGCACGAAGCGGGCATCAATTGAGAACAGCTCGCGGATAATTCCCGATACGTCAAACCACAGGCATAGAATCACGAGCAGGGAAAGGCCCACACAGATCTTTATTGGCAGGCGCTCTGAACGCAGTCCTTCGAAGAAGACACTGCGCCAGGACTTTCGTGCCGGAGACACACCGGTCAATTGCAACGCTAGCTGTGAAGCTGTCATGGGGTTTTTCGCCCGGTCTAGTCGGACCGCAATTAGTAACTCTTCTACCAGAACCCAAGTAAGGCTCTTATTGATTAACAGACCCCTAAAGTGTGTCGCCATAAAGGCGCATTGCACGTGCGCACGAAAGGTTTATGTTGCACTGCACACGAAATTTGCAAGCCACCGGAGCGATCTCACATGTCCCTTGCGATAGACAATGATTCGGCCTCATCCGGGCCCGTCTTGGCTAACCTCATAGCCCCTTGTAACGAGGCATCGATGGCAGCGAGCGCCCTGCTTGATGCAGCGCGTGCGACGGTCGGCGACCTGGTAGCGGAAAAGGGCAAGATCTCCCCCGAAGCCCTTGAACGCGAACAGCACGCCGCACACGGCCTCGCCTGGATGGCCACATATGTCGAGGCGCTCAAACAAATGGGCGCCTATGCCAGTCGTTTGAGCGACGAGGGCCGGCTCGGCACAATCGAGGCGTTGATCACCCAAACTGCATTCGCTGAATATCTGGCGCAAATCGCGGGCGGTATCCCCATGAGCCAGGGAGAGATGGTGCGCGCAAGTGACCTCGGGCTACCTCCGGACGCATTCGCTGAATTCATACAGAATGAGGCGGTCCGCACGCTCCTAAGCCAAGGCAATACCGCTGAAACTCGAGCAGCACTGGCCGCATTGATTGCAGACGCTGAAGGTGGCGTGACATTTGGCGACACAGGGCTTGAAGAAACCTATGACGCCATGCGCGATGAGATGCGCCGGTTCTCGACAACCGAAGTCAATCCTCACGCTCATGAGTGGCATCTCGCCAACGACTATGTCCCCCTCCATGTCATTGAGAAGATGTCCGCACTCGGGGTTTTTGGCCTCACAATCCCGGAGGAGCATGGCGGCCTTGGTCTCGGCAAGGAAAGCATGTGCGTCGTGTCTGAGGAGTTGTCGCGAGGCTATATCGGCGTTGGATCGCTTGGCACGCGATCGGAAATAGCTGCTGAACTTATTCTTGCCGCGGGCACGCCGGCCCAACAGGAGAATTGGCTGCCGGG
>DEIT01000140.1:62643-64657 GCA_002352635.1 Hyphomicrobiaceae bacterium UBA2767
CTCTCCATGTTCCTTATCGCCAAGCCCCGCGGAGATGACGCTAACCCATTCCCTGTCGACAGGATAACCGGCGGCGAGATTGAGGTGCTCGGTTATCGCGGCATGAAAGAATATGACGTCTCATTCGATGGTTTCGAGGTGCCGGCTGATGCGCTTCTCGGCGAGGAAGAAGGGCAGGGCTTCAAACAGCTCATGGAAACCTTTGAGGCGGCGCGCATTCAGACCGCAGCCCGCGCCATCGGCGTTGCCCAGAATGCACTGGACCTGGGCCTGCGCTATGCCCAGGAACGCCAGCAGTTCGGCAAGGCGCTGATCTCCTTTCCCCGCGTCGCAGATAAACTTGTGATGATGGCTGTCGAGATCATGATCGCGCGCCAGCTCACTTACTATGCGGCACGGGAGAAAGACGCAGGACACCGCTGCGATCTTGTGGCGGGCATGGCAAAATTGCTGGCCGCTCGCGTCGCATGGGCTGCGGCCGACAATGCGCTGCAAATCCACGGCGGCAACGGTTTCGCAATGGAATACCCGGTCAGTCGCGTTCTGTGCGATGCGCGTATTCTCTCCATCTTTGAAGGCGCGGCCGAGATCCAAGCCCATGTCATTGCGCGACGGGTCCTGGAGAGCTGACAGCCTTTACGCGGCGGGTCTGTCACCGGCAGAAGTGGTGCGATGCATACGCCGCGTCTCCGACGGGTCGTAGTCATATACCGCATAGTGCATGGTGCAGCGATTATCCCATACGAGCGCATCACCCGGCTGCCAACGATGCCGGTAAACATTTTCCGGCACTGTCGCCTGCGCTTCTATGAGTTCAAGCAGCGGTGCGCTTTCTTCTTCCGTCATGCCGCTGAAATTGGTCGTGAAGAAACGGTTGGTGTAGAGCGCCCGGCGACCTGATTCCGGGTGGCGGCGCACGACCGGGTGGACCTCGGCCTTGGGCACGTCAATATCCTTGCTGCCATCGGTGTCGGCGGCCTGATTGCGGCGACGAATGGCCTCGCCCGAATGTTCCGCCGTAAGCCCATCGAGCTGCTTCTTGATATCGTCTGGCAACCCATCAAATGCCCGATACATGTTGCAGAACATCGTATCGCCCTTGCCTTCCGGGACCGTGAGTGCGTGGAGCACGGTGAGTGCTGGGGGGGTCGGCGCGCAGGAGATATCCGAATGCCAGAAATCATTGCGCGCACCGCGCCGCTCCGGATTGTTCTCAAGCACAAGCAGGTTTTCAAATTCTGGGTGGCCTTTGCGCGAACCAAGCGGATGTGGCTCGACTGCGCCGAAGCGTTCCGTGAAAGCGATGTGCGCCGCCGGGGGTATGTTCTGGTCAGGGAAATGGAGCACAAGATGATCGAGAAGCGCCCTGTGCAGCACTCCGAACGTGTTTTCGTCCAGCGTCTCCGCCAAATCGACGCCGGTAACCCTTGCCCCGATAGATGGGGTCAGCGCTTCGATTTGGATGCGATCGGCGGAATTGACTGTCATGATATGGCACCTCCTGTCTTTTCTTAAGAGTATGCCATCGCCGCATCAGTGAACAAGATGCGAGTATTGTCGAAAAGAGCCTCGATTACCCTCTATTCCCCCTTCGACTTTCTCGCCACGCGCGCATCGAATTTTTCCACATTGACGACAATGCGCTGGTGCGTCCCGGACCCGATCTCTTCGACCTCATCTGCCGCGCATACACGGAAATGCAGAAGACGCCCTTCCACCCTCACCAATTCGGCGGTTGCCGCTGCCTGCATTCCAACCGGCGTCGCCGCGACGTGGGACACTTCCAGGAATGTGCCGAGGCTTTGGTGACCATCCGGCAGAAATGCCTCGATTGCCTGCAGGGCCGCCGCCTCAATCAGGTTGATCATCACCGGTGTCGCCAGCACACCGACGCGGCCACTGCCAACACTTGCGGCAGTATGCTCCTTACCAACAATCAGTTCGGCCGTGCCGGTCAGCCCAGGCTTCAATGGCGACATGGTGTGACCCCCAATCCCGGAAACGTCGGTCAAAT
>DEIT01000140.1:64781-67257 GCA_002352635.1 Hyphomicrobiaceae bacterium UBA2767
AAAAGACGACACCGGCGGAGGCTGGCTTCAACCCTGAGGGTATTGAAGCGGTTATAGCCTTTGCGCAGGATAACGAGTCCTCCATGGACCGCGATATCGGTCGTGAACTCGCGCGCGGGCATTTCGAGGAGCCGGCACCCGACGGGGATGTCATCGGCCCAACAGAACCGCGAAGCGACCCATCGGGCATGGTCGTCAAGAACGGGCGCATTGTTGCGGAATGGGGCCCGACGAACGCACCCGACATCACCTTCTCGGTCACAAAGAGCTATCTGTCCATTTGTGCAGGGCTTGCGGTCGATGATGGCCTCATCCCCGACATCAATGCGCCTGTATGTGAGCTCGTGCAGGACAGTGTTTTCGACGGCGGACAGAACAGCGGCATCACCTGGGCGCATCTGCTGACTCAATCCAGTGAATGGGAAGGCACGCTCTGGGGAAAAGCGGACCGTATCGATCGCAACCGTCAACTCGACGGCCTCGGCGACGGCAAGGTCAAAAAGGGGACGCACCGCGATCTGAAAGCCCCGGGCACATTTTGGGAATATAACGATATCCGGGTAAACGTGCTAGCCTATGCGCTGCTCGAAGTATTCCGCAAGCCGCTTCCCGAGGTCCTGCGCTCCCGTATCATGGATCCGATCGGTGCATCCGACGACTGGCATTGGGAAGGCTATGAGACGTCCTGGGTGGAGATAGACGGACAGCGCATGCAGTCGGTCTCAGGCGGGGCTCACTGGGGTGGTGGGTTGTTTATCTCAAGCCGGGATCAGGCGCGCACCGGCCTCCTTATGAGCCGGCGCGGTCGCTGGGGCGACAAGCAGCTCATCTCCGAGAACTGGATCAACGCCAGCATAGCGCCAAGCCGGATATTTCCACTGTATGGTTATTTGTGGTGGCTCAACACCGATCGCGCCTATAGCCCGGCGGCACCGGAGACAAGTTATTTTGCACTTGGCCACGGCCGAAACGTTATCTGGATCGACCCCGCACTCGACCTGGTGGTTGTGTCGCGCTGGATTGAACGCGATGCGTTTGAGGGATTGGCCGAGGCTGTGATGAACGCCGTCAGTTGAGCGCTGCATCAGTCTCACGCGACCCTGAGCACACACAATGTTGATCGCTCCCACACCTGACGGTGACAAATTGGGGGGGTAAAAGCACGCTCAATATCCACCTGCCCAAGCAAAAGGGGAAAGTCATGAGCATGCTTAAGTCTTCAATTGTGCGGCTGGCAGCGGCATCTGTCGCGATCTGCCTTGCGACACCAATTTTGGCGCAGGGCGCATCCGAGGCTCAGATCAAGGCATCGAAAGTCGCCGATGATCTCTACAGGCTTGAAGGCCGGGGCGGTCACATGGCCCTGTTCGTCGGGTCAGACGGTGCATTTCTGGTCGATGATCAGATCGCGCCTCTGTCAGACAAGATCAAGGCGGCCATCGGAGAAATCACGGACAAGCCGGTGCGGTTTGTCATCAATACCCACTGGCATGGCGATCACGTCGGCGGCAATGCCGCTATGGCAGAGGGGGGAGCAACTGTCGTCGCTCATGAGAATGTACGGCGACGTCTGACAAAGGAACAATTCATGCGTTTCTTCCCGCGTGGTGACAAGAAAGTCCCGCCCGCGAGCGAGAAGACGCTCCCCATCGTTACCTTCACCGAAGAAATGTCCTTCTATCTGAACGGCCAGAAGATCAGGGTCGCAAAGATGCCGAACGCGCACACCGACGGCGACAGCATCGTTCAATTCACCGGATCGGACGTGATCCATGCAGGCGACGCCTTGCGGCACCAGTTTCCGTTCATAGATATTGGCGCTGGCGGTTCGCTGAAAGGCACAATCGAGTTGACGAAAAAAGTCCTCGAACTCATGGGGCCGAACACCAAGATTATTGCCGGCCATTCGCCCGTCATGGGCAAGAAGGAAATCACTGACTATCTGAACATGCTTGTGGAGGTTGAGAAGCGTATTGCGCCCATGGTGACAGCGGGCAAGAGCGAGGCTGATGTTGTGGCGGCGAAGCCTTTGCAGGATTTGGACGCCAAGTGGGGCGGTGGGTTCGTCAAAATGGATCTGTTTGTAAAGACGGTCTACGCGGACCTGAAAGGCTGAGCGGAGTTAAACCGCGAGCAGCTGAACTAAGGTCATAACGACGACGGCCCATTCCACATTTTTCAGGTGGAACGGGCCGCCAAGTTCGCGTGATGGTTTCCAGCGTTAGTGGTCAGGCCGCACGAATACCTTCAAGGAAGTTATTGACGCTGCCGCTCAGAGTTTCCGACCGGGACATGAGGTCCTTGGCAGCATTCTGAACGGAACCGGCAACTTCACCTGTTGCCTCGGTTGCCTTGCGCACTTCACCCATCGCCTCGGTGGTTTCGTGGGTGCCCTGGGCAACCTGCTGAACATTTTTGGAAATCTCACCCGTGGTCGCGGTTTGCTCTTCCACGGCCGCGGCGATTGCGGATGCAA
>DEIT01000140.1:67310-85155 GCA_002352635.1 Hyphomicrobiaceae bacterium UBA2767
TTCGCCGTCTGGCTTGCAAGTTCCTTAACCTCTTGCGCGACGACCGCAAAGCCCTTGCCCGCCTCGCCGGCGCGCGCGGCTTCGATGGTCGCGTTCAGCGCCAGCAGGTTGGTCTGCTCGGCAATCTCGGAGATCAGTTGAACAACCTCGCCGATTTCCCGCGCGGCACCTTCCAGCGCCTGTACGGAACTGTTGGTGGAATTCGCCTGATCCACGGCTTCCTTGGCAATAGCCGCCGACTGCTGGACCTGGGTTGAGATTTCCCGGATCGAGCTGTCCATCTCCTCTGTCGCGCTGGCGACGGTCTGGACATTAGCTGCCGCTTCCTCGGTAGAACTGGCAACGACGGTCGATTTCTGGTTGGTCTGCTCAACGGCGGCAGCCATCGTATTCGCGCTTTCCTCAAGTCCTGTCGCGGACTTGCTGACAGCTTCCAGAACTTCCTTCACGGACACATCAAACTCATGGGTCAGTTTTTCGATCGCTTCGCCGCGGCGGCGTTTTTCTTCCTCATCCTTCCTCTGCTGCTCGGCCAGCATCTTGGCATCGATCATCTTTTCACGCAGAACTTCATAAGCCTGCGCCGTCTGGGCGATCTCATCCTTGCCCTGAGCATCGACAGGCTGGCTCGTGTCGTCGCCGGCGAGGGCACCAAGGGCCCCTACCACTTCGCTTAACGGTCCGACAATACCGCGCACGATAATGAGGCAAATCGGCAGACTCAGCAGAATGGCAACAAGCGCCATGAGCGAACCCCAGAGGAATGCGCTGTTCTGATGGGTTTCGACGTTGACGAGGGACTTTTCGGTGAAACCTTCAATCTCGGACAGCAGGCCTTCGATTTCGTGGTCGAGCGCGTCTTCTTCCTTCTCGACCTTGTGCACTGCTTCGGAAAACGCGTGGGCGTCAGATGTGCCGCCTTCAACCGCATGGAACACTTCCGTCGCGTGCTCCTCGAAGACCTTGTGCGCTTTCTCGTAATGGAGAAAGCCCTTCAGGATTTTTCCATACTCTTCCTGAATGGTAGTGTTCGTTTCGACCTTCAGCACATGCTGGACGAGTTCCTCGGCTTGTTTGATTTCCTTGCCAAGTTTCTTGCCAATCTCCTCAAATTCGTGAGTTGCCTTTTTAAAAGCCTCCGCCGCCGACGAATCGGTTTTCAGTTGCCACCCACGGCCAACCGCACGCTCGAACAAGACCGCTTGTTCCAACTGATGGACGGTGATCTTGGTCGTGAGCTCGGTCAGAGGCATATGCTCCTCTGCGACTTCGTGGATTTCGGATTTGATTCCATTGAGCTGCAGCATGATTGTCGCTGCAACCGCTACATTCGCCACGATGAGGAAGCCAACAAGGCCCCATATCTTGTGCCCCACCTTGAAATGGGAAAGCTTCGCAAAAATCTTCTGCATCATCCGTCCAAACTCCACATCTCGCATACTGTGTACGCACTTAATACGTGCGGGAATGGGCTATCCCCCGCCCAGGTAGTATGAGGGTGCAGCGATAGGTTTAAAAAATAGTTTAGTGACGAAACTATAAATAAGCTGTTGTTATATTTGAATTTTAGGCGTACCAGCGAGAAAATCGAGGCGCACCGATGCCGACCGGCATCACACTCTATAGTTGAAACGCCGTTCTGGGCACACACGGCGGAACGCCGCCAGAGTTTCTGAAAAAAGTCGGCTACTGCTTGGCCAGCTTGTTCTCCACGAGCGTGGCCCAGAAGGAGACGCCAAGGGGGATGATCTCATCGTCAAAATCATATTCGGCGGTGTGGACCGGGCTGCTCGCGCCATTGCCAATCCGGATATAGGCCCCGGGAGCCTCATTGAGCATGAAGGAAAAATCCTCCGACCCCATGATCATGTTCAAGTCCCGGTTCACCTTGTCCTCGCCGACCAGATCGGCGGCACGGTCAGCGGCAAACCCGGTCTCCTCCGCATCATTGACGAGGGGTGCGAACTCAAAACGGAAGTCGAGCTCCGCTGTGGCGCCAAAGCCTGAGGCAATGCCTTGCGCGGTACGGCGCAGATTTTCCTCCAGCTTTTTCATAACGGGCGTGGAGAAGGCCCGCGCGGTCCCCATCAGATGTGCCTCATGCGGAATGACATTGTAGGCGTCGCCCGCATGCACCTGGGTGATGGAAAGCACCGCCAGGTCCTTTGCCGAGATATTGCGTGAAACGATAGTCTGGCACGCGGTTACGATATGCGCCGCAACCACGACAGGATCGATACCTCCTTCGGGCCGCGCGCCATGGCCGCCCACGCCGTTGATCTTGATATCAAACAGCGCCCCGCCGGCCATCATGGGTCCCGGGCGAATAGCGAATTCACCAACGGGCATGCCGGGATGATTGTGCATCCCGAACACCGTGTCGCAGGGAAAGCGCTCGAACAATCCGTCCTTGAGCATTGCCACCGCGCCGCCACGGCCCTCTTCAGCCGGCTGGAAGATGAAATGGACGCAGCCCTCGAAATTCCGTGTTTCGGAGAGATAGCGCGCCGCGCCCAACAGCATGGCGGTGTGACCGTCATGCCCGCAGGCGTGCATCTTGCCGTCATATGTGGAGCGATGCCCGAAGTCGTTCGCTTCGGTGATGGGAAGGGCATCCATGTCGGCGCGCAGACCAACCGAACGGGTATCGTTGCCGACGCGCAGCGTCCCGACAACGCCCGTTTTTCCAAGCCCACGATGAACCTCAAGTCCCCAACTCTTCAGCTTTTCCGCGACAATCTCGCTTGTCCGCTCCTCCTCCATTCCGAGTTCAGGATGGGCATGGAAGTCCCGGCGGATTTCCGTCAACTCGTCATGGTATTCGCGAACATCGTCAATGATGGCCATGTGACACTCTGCTTTCTGGTGATTTCCCGAGAACTATCCGACTCGTTTAACTGTTGTGCGCCCACTCCCAATAGAGGTCTCGGGCCTGAGAATAGAGGGGACCGGGCTGCAGCGAGCGCTGCTCGATTTTTGTAACCGGCATCAGCTTGAAATAATTGCCGCTGGCGAAAATCTCGTCCGCCTCCTCGAATTCCCCAAATGTTATGGATCGCTGATGCACCTTTGTGCCTGCATCTTCCAGGAGCTTGATCGTGCGCTGACGGGTCACGCCGTTGAGAAAAGTGCCGTTGGGAGCAGGAGTGTGCACCTCCCCGTCCTTGGCCATGAATATGTTGGCCGTGGCGAGTTCGGCCACATGGCCAACAGGATCGAGCACCAGCGCGTTGTCAAAACCTTTTTCCGCTGCCTCCGCCAGAGCCCGCGCTGAATTGGGATACAGGCAGGAAGCCTTTGCGTTTACCGTCGCCATGTCGACTGCGGGGCGCCGATAGCTGGAGCAGGTCACGGAAAACCCTGCCGGCTCAGGCATCGGAAGTGCATAAACACACATGCAAAAGACGGTGCTTTCAGGCAACGGAGGTACGGAGAAGCGTCCGCCGTCCTGGGCCCAATACATCGGGCGAATATACAAGGCGGTCCCGGGCTCGAACTTGGCAACACCGTCCCGTGCAATTTCGATGATCTCACCGGTTTCCTTCTTCGGGATCAGTCCGAGCGCCCTGGCGGAGTCGTTTACACGCTGGCAATGCGCCTCAAGGTCCGGCGTCACGCCTTCGAAAGCGCGGGCGCCATCAAACACGGTGGAGCCAAGCCAGGCGGCGTGATCGCGCGGACCAATCAGCGGCGGATTGCCCTCGTGCCAGGCGCCGTCAAAAAACGTCCAGGTGCCGGACCAGTCGGTCATTGGAGAGCCTCCGTTTGGCGGAACGCCATTGCGAGAAAGCAAGATATCGTGGTGCGCACGGCGTGGCCAGTGCCCGAACGCGATTCAGACCCCAATTCGACCGAAGCCAGGCAGCTTGACCGCAGGATGGACGAAATCCACCCCCACTACCGCGCCGAAAATGCTGATCTCAAATCCTTCGACCCAGGCGAACGTCAAACTCGCATAGCCTCCGAGCGATGCTCGAAAACCTGTTCGCGACGGCGTCAGCGCGATCCAGCGTCCGTCATGAGGAAAGTCCTTGCCAATGGCAGTCGGCGGAAGGCTGGCTTCGAGCTCAGGGACATCGGCAAGAACGGCTGCGACGAAGGTGTTGGAGTTAGGACCAGGCCAAATGCGATAGTCGCCATATGACTGGTAGGCATATCTGGCAATGCTGGCCTGGATTTTCGGGATAAGCGCCTCGGCTTCGAGTCCACGCACTTCGCGCAGCAATATCGGGGCGTTGCCATACCAGCGCGCGTCGGGCGCATAGTTGTTGCGGCGAAGAGGACGCCCCCAGCCAACCTTGTCCCAGCGTTCGTAACTTCGTGCGCCCCTGCGCTTCAGAACAATCCAGCTGTGGGTCGCGAACGCACCTTTCCATCGCCCGGTGCGCGCCGCGTACACACGCACCATGGCGGACGGGTTCTGGCCGGGGGGCGGCAATGTGTGAGTGCTTGACCAGTCGGCGGTCGCCCAGCTTGAAGGGTGATCCTGGCTCATCCAGTAGGCCGCGTGAAGGCCGAGAGGCGTGGCAAAGAACAGTATGAAAGCGAGAAACAATGTTCTGATCGATCGCATTGATGCCGAAGGGGTAATATTGACAGTCCAAGATCCTAAGAGACTATCCGATTGTGACGGTTCGGGGACAAGTCAACTGAATGCGATGCATATGTGACTAGTTTTTGCCCGAAGGTCATGCGCCATCGAGGAACCGTTCCGGACCAAATGGAGCCATGAGTTCATCGCGAGCGCCGGTCAGGATCTCACGCGCGGCAAATTCACCAACGGCAGGACACAGGGTGATACCGGAATGCATGACAGCCACATAGATCCCGGACACACCGGATATTCGGCCAATGAGAGGCCGACCGTCAGCCGGCATCGGCCGGTAGCCAATCGAATAACGTTCGAATTCCAGTTTTTGGTTCGTACCAATCGCCTCTGAAAGCCGTTTCATCAGCTGACCGGCCACACTCTCGGTCTCATCCAATCCAATACCGCCCTGGAAATCGGTCCCCGCAAGAAGTTGCCCGTTGGCCTTCTGGCGCATGTGCAAGCCGTCGCCGAGAACCAGACCATTCAGGACACGCGAAAGGGGTGCGGTATGGATCAGCAAACCCGGTGGTGAGGAGAGTGGAAGTTGAAATCCGGTCTCTTGTACAAGATCGGGCGTCGCTGCACCCGCAGCCACGACGACTTCATCCGCTGCTATCGTTTCATCCCCAACCTGCAGCCCGGCAACTTTCCCGCCTTTGCAGACAAGACCCTCAACTTGCGAGGCTTGTATCAATTCCGCACCTTCCTCAACGGCGGCAGCCGTCAGAACCTTGGCAACATCCGCCGCTTCCGCGGCGCCCTCATCATGGGCATATGCTGCTACTTCGGCTTCAAGAGTGAGGTGCGGTTCGAGTTCCTCAATTTCTGTCTTGCCGATGAGGTCAACTCGGTACCCCCAGGCAGAATTCCGGGCGACAAACTCCTCCAGATCGAAGCCCTGCGCAGGCAGGTAAATCGAGCCAGAAAACGAAACGGGAAGCTGTGGCAGCTTCGCTGCAAGCCTTCGCCACTCGCCCATGGAATGATGGCGCAGCGCGAAGTAACTCTCATCGAATGAGTAGTTGGAATTAATCCAGCTGAAGGAATTGGGCGTCGCCACGCCGCCGGGTTTGGCGGCCTCGACAATTTTCACCCGCGCACCGGCTCGCGTCAGATACCACGCAATCGACGCGCCGATAATCCCGGCACCGACCACGGCAATCGTCGGACTGGCATCCGCCATCCGCCTAGTTTGCCCGAGTGAAGGTCAGTAGCACACTCGCGCTTTGGCTACGCAATGCCTGTGCGGAAGCATGTATTTGGTGAACCACGGCCCGCATTTTGTGCGCACACGCCCCATGCGGACGCGCTTGCTGCCGGTCTCCTGCTTTACATATTCGACCTTGGCCATCAGCTTGTTTAGGGCCGCACCAACCGCACCGGTTTCGTGGAACATGTCGGTCCCGTTATGGGTTCCCACCATCGTCTTACAAACGGCGTAAGCCGGTTTCGCATTCAAATTCATAAGAAAAACGCCGCCTACGGCCACGCACGCCACATACACTACTGCACGCATCTTTGCCCCCTGTATCGTGTAGCACCCCCGTTTAGTCCTGAGGATTTTACGAATTCCAGCGGCAACGTGCAAATCTGGAGACCTCACAAAAAGCTGATGTGGGCCGGAACGACGCCGTAATTGCTTGATTGATAACGTGATTCAACCGACCGTCAGTAAACGGACGATTCAATCCCTGTCATCACGCTTGAAGCCTGTTGGATACCAATTGCAGGCCTACTGCATCAGCACGACGAAGTCCGTTCCCTTGGGCGTCGTTTCCTTGCTGATGCCGTCATTCGTGATGGCAAGCGACGAACCTGGAGTAAGCAACTTGGAAAGGCGCTTGCGGACATCTTGCGGAATGTCGACCCGACTAAGTGCTTGCTCAGCGGTCGCGGCAATCGGCGCATTCGCTGTCAACACGACCTCATCGACCCGTTTCTTCTTCCGTGCGGTACGCCGCGCGTGTCCGTTGGCTGAAGAACCTTTTTTCAGTGTGACGGCAAGCCAGCGCGTCTCATCGGCATTCGGTTCGAAATGCATGGCCGTGTACAGATGAGATCCAAGCGGCTCCCCACCACCCTTGATCAATACCGGTGTGTCGAACACCGGATTGAAGTCCCGGCGTACATAAAGATGCCCGTTCATTGGCTGACCGGCGTCTGCCACTTCATAAAGCTTCTTGATGAGTTGGTCAGAAATCAGCCCATCAGCGGGGAGGCCGTAGGTGGCCTGGAACCGACGTACGGATTTGGCGGTGTCAGGCCCCATATATCCATCCACGTCCCCTGCTCCAAACGAGAGTTCGTTCAGGAGCCGCTGCACGTCTTTTGTCTGTTCCCTTCCCGTACGGCGCGTAATGAGAATTCGAAGTGGCGAGGTTGAAGCCGTCTTGGCCTTGATTTTGGCGCCATTGCCGCCAGCAACGCGCTCTTCCTCCACCTGATCGAAATCCTTCGGTGCCGGAGTAGTGGGCTGGATCAAATTCGCATGCGTGATTTCAAATGGCTTTATGCCTTTCTCATTCGCTATCACTACATGTGCGCCCATTTCGGTGTAGCGAAACAGCTGGCCCGCAAATGCATGGGGAAGCCTGACGCAACCATGCGACGCGGGACGCCTTGGCACCGAATTCGACGCGTGCAGCGCAATGCCTGACCATGTCAGCCTCTGCATGAACGGCATCGGCGCGCCGGAGTATATATTTGACCGGTGATGGCGGTTCTTCTGCAGGATGCTGAATACGCCCGATGGAGTGGAATAACCCGGCTTGCCGGATGAGACCTTCGACGTGGTTAAAGGCTTACCGCCCTGATAGACGGTCAGTTTCTGCTCAGGCAGAGATACGATAATCTGGACTGGTTCCTTTGACCCGTCTTTTGGGTACCATTTCGCTGGTACAGCGGGGCGCGAGATCCTTTTTTTTCGGCGCTGTATTCGCCGCCGAACAGGTCTGCGCCGATAGCGATAGCGATTGCCAAAATATGGCTGGTAGTATCCGTAACCCGGGTTCGGATAATAATATCTTTGTGCGTTCGTTTCAGTCGGCTCGACTGTCACGCCAAGCATGAATACGCCGATACCCGCCGACAAAATCGAAAACCGTCCGACGATACTCGTCACACAACCCGCACGGAACGGTACATACGCCATGGCTTCCCTCCAGAGTCTTGCCACATGTGGCCCCACCACGATGTAATCACTTCATTCACAAGATCAAGTAAACCCTATTTGAGTGACCGAAATTTGATACCTCTGGTTCCGCGTCTCTTCGTCATCGTGCACGCGGATGCGCGTCATCATACACTTTCAGCAACCTGGCCGTGTCTACCTCGGTATAGATCTGTGTTGTGGACAGGCTCGAGTGGCCCAGCAATTCCTGTATTTCACGCAAATCCGCGCCATGTCCCAGCAGATGCGTCGCAAACGAATGGCGCAGCGCATGGGGCGTCGCTGTCTCCGGCAGGGCGAATGCTCCGCGCAGGCGCTGCATCAACAGTTGGATCACGCGCGCCGAAAGCCGTCTGCCCTTCACGCCGATAAATAAAGGGCCCTTTGAGACAAGAGCGAATGGACACAAGTCAAGGTAACGAGCGACTGCTTCCTGCGCTACCGGCAGAACCGGCACCGCACGCTCCTTCCCGCCCTTACCGGTAATTCGCAACACGTCGCGGCGCCCGATAGGTGCCTCGGCGCGGTTGAGGCCAAGCGCCTCGGAGATCCGCAGGCCCGAACCGTAGAGCAGCGTGAGGACGGCTGCATCGCGAGCAAGGACCCAGTCGGGTGCATCGGCATGCGTCCCCGCACTTGTATCATCCGTCAGCGACAGGGCCGCGTCGATGCTGATTGGCTTCGGCACGCCATGCGCAAGCTTTGGAGAGCGCACGGCAAGCACCGCATCATTCTTGAGAATTCCCCGCCGGTCGAGAAAGCGGAAGAACATGCGGAGCGCGGAGAGAGCGCGCGCCAGAGAGCGGCTCGACACGCCACTGCCGCGGCGCGCAGCCAGAAAAGAGCGAAAATCGCGGGGAGAAAGCTCTCCAAGCGTCTTCAAGGACGCCAACCCGCCCATGTGCACAGCAAGAAAGCCAAGGAACGACGCCAGGTCGCGGCCATAAGCTTCGCGCGTTTTCTCCGCAAGCTGTCGCTCATTTGCCAAATAGGCGAACCAGGCCTCAACCGCGTCCGCCAGATCGGCCTTGGCTGTCAGGTTTGCGGGAGCGTGGGACATTTCCTTATTTAGAGCCAAAGGTCTTAAGGAAACGTCAGAACGCATGAAGCATGTCAGCGAGCGAGCGGGACTTCACCAACCATGGCTCCGCGGTCATCCCGCGTGAACAGTTGTCACTGACATCGCTTATGGCCTGGGAATCGTACCCGTCTACAAAATCGACTGGCCTGTCTTCTCCCAATCGGCGAGGAAGGCGGCGAGGCCCTTGTCGGTCAGCTCATGCTTGATAAGGCCGCGTAGCACCTGCGGGGGCACGGTTGCCACATCTGCGCCAGCGACTGCTGATTGCCGCACATGGTCGTCACTGCGGATTGAGGCCGCAAGGATCTGAGTCGAGAGTGCGTCGTAATTGTCATAGATGGTGCGGATATCGCGGATCAGGTCCATGCCGTCTTCGCCTAGGTCATCGAGTCGGCCAATGAAGGGCGAGATAAACGTAGCGCCGGCCTTGGACGCCAAAAGCGCCTGATTTGCGGAGAAGCAAAGGGTCACGTTGACCATGGTGCCTGCCTGCGAAAGCGCCTTGCAGGCCTTCAGTCCGTCCCATGTCAACGGAACCTTGATTGCTACGTTGTCGGCGATTTTCGCGAGCTTACGCCCTTCTTCGATCATGGCATCGGCGTCAGTGGCCGTCACTTCTGCACTAACTGGTCCATCGACTATTGCGCAAATTTCCTTCACGACCTCGGTAAAATCGCGGCCCGATTTGGCAACAAGAGAAGGATTAGTTGTAACGCCGTCCACCACGCCGGTTGCGGCAAGGTCCCGGATCTCATCCGTATCGGCTGTATCGACGAAAAATTTCATGAAAGTTCCTGATCAACTGCTGATGCGCTTATAGCCCGCCCGGCGCTACAATAGGAGCCTGATTCTTCTGCTTCCCTTAACGCAACACTTATGAGGCGCATACTGGTTTTCGACAATACCGTTCCTGTTCTACTGCCGTTGGCACTTGAAGCTCCTTACGATTATCTGGTGCCATCAGACATGGCCCTCGCTCCAGGCGATTTTGTCGCTGTGCCACTAGCGACCCGCGAGCGGGTGGGCGTCGTCTGGACAGAAGGTGCTGCCCTGGACCGACCCGCCGTCGATGCGTCCAAATTGCGTGAAGTCATCGGAAAACTCGATGTGCCGTCGCTGCCCCTCCAGTCCCTCAAGCTGGTCGAGTGGGTCGCCCGCTATACTCTCGCCCCGCCGGGTATGGTGTTGCGCATGATGATGAGCGCACGCGAGGCTTTCAGCCCACCAAAGCCTCGCCTTGGAATGCGCCTGAACGGCCCTCCACCGGAGCGCATGACGTCCGCACGTTCGCGCGTCCTGGAAGTCGCGGCAAACAGCCTGCTATGGCCCAAAAAGGACCTGGCAGACACGGCAGGTGTCAGTCCCGGCGTTATTGATGGGCTCGTCGATGCGGGTACTTTGCGCGTCGAGCCGATGCCACCCAAACGGCTGCCCATACCCGACCCGGACTGCACGCCCACCGATCTCACCGAAGATCAGGCCCGGGCAGCCAGAACGCTTGCTGAAAGTGTTGAGGCACAGGAATTTTCCGTGACACTACTTGATGGCGTCACCGGGTCCGGCAAGACGCCTGTTTACTTCGAAGCGGTCGCCGCGGCGCTTCGCACAAACAAACAGGCGCTTATTCTGTTGCCGGAAATAGCCCTGACACGCCAGTTCGTGCAGGCCTTCGAACAGCGCTTTGGTTGCGCACCAGTGGAATGGCACTCGGATCTGACCCCCCGCCAGAGAGGACAGAATTGGCGCGCGGTGGCTCAATGCGAAGCGCGTGTGGTCGTCGGGGCACGTTCTGCTCTGTTCCTCCCCTTCCCGGAACTCGGCCTCATTGTCGTGGACGAAGAGCACGACCAATCCTTCAAACAGGAGGATCGGGTGAGCTATCATGCGCGTGATATGGCCGTAGTGCGCGGTTCCATCGGCAAGTTTTCAGTTGTCCTTTCTTCAGCAACGCCGAGCGTGGAAAGCCTCGTCAATGTCCAACAAGGGCGTTATGGCCACGTCGCATTGCCGCGACGGTATTCCGGCGCATCACTCCCCCGCCTGGAAGCAATTGATTTGCGCAAAGCTCCTCCGGAAAAGGGGGCTTGGCTGTCGCCAGTTTTAGTCAAAGCTGTCGAAAATACGCTGCACGAGAAACAACAGGCACTGCTTTTTCTCAACCGGCGTGGTTATGCACCGCTCACGCTATGCCGGGCTTGTGGCTTTCGTTTTGAGTGCCCGCAATGTGCTGCATGGCTTGTTGAACACAGGTTTCGCGGCCAATTGCGCTGCCATCATTGCGGGTTCAGCATGAAAGCTCCCGAAACCTGCCCGAGCTGCGGTGTGGAAGATTCACTCGTGCCCTGCGGGCCTGGGGTTGAACGTATCGCAGAAGAAGTCCGTGAACGCTTCCCCGATGCACGAACCGCCATTCTGTCCTCCGACCTCGCGCCCAATGTCAATGCCCTGCGCGAAGTTTTGGACGCCATCGCGAGAGGAGATGCAGACATTATCATTGGCACCCAACTGGTCGCGAAGGGGCATCACTTTCCACAGCTCGCCACCGTCGGCGTGATCGACGGCGACCTTGGGCTTGGGCAAGGCGATCCACGTGCAGCAGAACGAACATTCCAATTGTTGTCACAGGTCACAGGCCGTGCCGGACGTGAACAAATTTCAGGCACCGGCTACATCCAGACATACATGCCCGAACATCCGGTGCTTCAAGCGCTCGTCTCAGGCGACCGCGACGCGTTTCTTACCCAGGAGATTGCTGTACGCGAGGCAGCCGGTTACCCGCCGTTCGGGCGACTTGCTTCTCTTGTCGTTTCCGCAACCTCTTTGCCGCAGGCGATGGATTATGCACGGATGGTTGCGATGCGCGCACCGCATGCGGAAATTGTCCGCATCCTTGGTCCCGCAGAAGCTCCACTCGCGGTTATTCGCGGGCGCTACCGTGTGCGAATTCTGGTAAAAGCCGCGCGCGAGGCTGACATCCAGGCCTATGTGCGCCAATGGCTCGCCTCAACGCCTTCGCCAAAGGGAAGTGTCAGGCTGTCGGTTGACATTGACCCATATAATTTCATGTAGGAAGAAGAGGCACGCAAAACCGACAGACGCCACGCGGTGCACGCGCAGGGTGGGAGCATCGCAGAGTGAACAAATCCCATCCAGGCCTCTCCGACTATGCTCTGCTTTTAGCGCTCGGTGCGATTTGGGGCAACAGCTTTATGGTCATCAAGGTGGCGGTGGAAACCGTTCCAGCCGCCACCACAACCGCTGGCCGGATGCTCCTCGCCGCCATCATTATGATCTTTGTTGCCAAGGCCGCAAGACAATCGCTGCCGCGTGGATGGCGGCTGTGGAAGTTTATTTTGCTTGCGGCACTGTTCGGCTTTGCCCTGCCATTCTTCCTGATTGGCTGGGGCGAGGAAAAGATAGACAGCGGGCTGGCGGCAATTCTTATGGGTGCGATGCCGCTTACCACCGTCTTGCTGGCCCATCTGCTGACCGAAGACGAAAAGCTGAACTTTCGTACGAGTGTGGGTGTCCTGTTGGGTCTCATCGGCCTTGTCGTGCTTATTGGCCCGCAAAAGCTGGCCACGCTGGGAGATGACACCGTCAGGCAGCTGGCGATCGCAGGCGCCGGCGCCTGCTATGGCATCAACGCGATCATCACCAAATCGCTTGTCTCGCAGCCCCGGCGATCACTGGTTGCAGCCATCATGATTGCAGCAGCAATCATGATGCTTCCGGTCAGCCTCTATTTTGACCGGCCCTGGGAACTTGACGTCAGTCCGCTTTCCTTTGGGGCGATCATCCTGCTTGGAATCCTGCCAACTGCCATTGCCACATTGCTGATGTTTAATCTCATCGACCGGCAAGGCGCGTCATTCTTCTCCCAGATCAACTTCCTTACCCCACTTTTCGGTGTGTTTTTGGGGGCAACGTTCCTTGCCGAGCGACCACCGGCAAACGCCTACTTCGCACTTGTGATCATTCTTCTTGGTGTTGCGGTTGCCCGAGGTCGCAGGCCCGTTTGAAGCAATGTCTTCTTCAGTTTTCTCCAGCGCTCCAACGCGCTAGAATTGATTGAAGGAAGTTGGAATTTTGCTCATCGCCGATGCGGCCAAACACCGCGCCCGGCAGACTGGGGCACGCATGTTGCCAGCCTGCGGGGCCTATGCTAGATCAACCCCGGCTTTTGGGGGTTCAGACACTAGACTTTTCCTCTCCCGGGGTGGGCGCCCGAACGGTCATGTGGGCGTTTCAAACACGGGCTTAAATCCGGAAACGAAGAGCGTATCAAGTGGCAGGCGAAGATCCTATCATTGCAGGTATGGCGGGGCGTTATGCACTCGCATTGTTTGAGCTGGCGCTGGAAGCGAAGAAGCTTAAGGCAGTCGAGGGGGATCTGAGCAATTTCAAGGCGTTACTTGATGGAAGTAGCGACCTTGAGCGTCTTGTCCGGTCGCCGGTTTTTTCCGCCGAGGAGCAGGTCAGCGCGGTTGCGGCCATTGCCAGGGGGGCTAAAATCTCGGGCCTCACCTCCAATTTCCTTCAGCTCATCGCGCGCAATCGCCGCCTGTTTGCGGTCACCGATATGATCCGCGCCTTCAATGCACTCGCAGCGCGACATCGTGGCGAAATCACAGCGGAGGTGACCTCCGCAACGAAGCTTTCCGCCGAGCAGACCAAAAGCCTCAAGGCTGCACTCAAGTCTGCGGTCGGGCTCGACATCCAGATTACTGCCCAAACCGACCCCGCCTTGCTAGGCGGCCTCGTCGTCAAGGTCGGCAGCCGCATGATCGACACGTCACTCAAAACGAAACTGAATAATCTGCAATTCGCAATGAAAGAGGTCGGCTGATGGATATCCGCGCCGCAGAAATCTCCTCGATCCTGAAGGAGCAAATAAAAAACTTTGGCAAGGAGGCGGAGGTCTCCGAGATCGGGCAGGTGTTGTCGGTTGGTGACGGCATCGCACGCGTCTATGGCCTCGACAACGTCCAGGCCGGCGAGATGGTCGAATTTCCCGGTGGCATTGCCGGAATGGCCCTCAATCTCGAGGTCGACAATGTCGGCATCGTGATCTTCGGCGACGACCGGGACATCAAGGAAGGCGACACCGTCAAGCGGACCGGTGCCATCGTCGAGGTTCCCATTGGCAAGGAGTTGCTGGGACGCGTCGTGGACGGCCTTGGCAATCCGATCGACGGCAAGGGCCCGATCAAGTCCAAGAAAAAATCCCGCGTTGAAGTGAAAGCGCCAGGCATTTTGCCGCGCAAGTCCGTGCACGAGCCGATGCAGACCGGACTTAAGGCGATCGACGCACTCATCCCCATTGGCCGCGGCCAGCGAGAGCTCATTATTGGCGACCGGCAGACTGGCAAGACCGCGGTCATTCTCGATGCCATACTGAACCAGAAGTCGATCAACGATGGCGGGGATGAGAGCAAGAAGCTCTATTGCGTTTATGTGGCCGTTGGGCAGAAGCGTTCCACTGTCGCCCAGTTCGTGAAGACGCTTGAGGAACACGGCGCGCTTGAATATTCCGTCGTCGTCGCGGCAACCGCTTCAGAACCGGCACCGCTGCAGTTTCTCGCGCCTTACGCCGGCTGCACTATGGGTGAATTCTTCCGCGACAACGGCATGCACGCGCTCATCGCCTACGATGACCTTTCAAAACAGGCCGTGGCCTACCGGCAAATGTCGCTGTTGCTGCGTCGCCCGCCGGGACGTGAGGCCTACCCGGGTGATGTTTTCTATCTCCATTCCAGGTTGCTCGAACGCGCCGCCAAACTGAACGAAAATCATGGTGGGGGCTCGCTCACCGCACTTCCGGTTGTGGAAACCCAGGCCAACGACGTGTCGGCATACATACCGACCAATGTGATCTCGATTACCGACGGCCAGATATTCCTTGAGACCGACCTGTTCTACCAGGGCATCCGCCCGGCGGTGAATGTGGGTCTCTCTGTGAGCCGCGTGGGTTCCGCTGCACAGGTCAAGGCAATGAGGCAAGTCGCCGGAGCGATCAAGGGCGAGCTCGCCCAGTATCGTGAAATGGCTGCCTTTGCGCAGTTCGGTTCAGACCTGGATGCTGCAACCCAGCGCATGCTCGCTCGCGGTGAAAGGCTAACGGAATTGCTGAAACAATCGCAATTCTCACCAATGACCGTGGATGAGCAGGTTGTTGCGATTTATTCCGGCACGCGCGGTTACCTTGATGACGTACCGGTTTCGGCTATAGGCCGATTTGAGGAAGAGCTGTTGCGGCATCTCAAGGACAAGCATGCCGTCGTGCTCGAGGCAATCCGGTCATCGGGCGAGCTCGATGACAAGACTGAAGAGAAACTCAAAAAGGCGCTCGACGCCTTTGCGAAATCCTTCGCGGCTTAACGAAACGGGCAGGCAGGAACAAGCCCCATGGCGTCTCTTAAAGACCTCCGCAACCGGATCGTCAGTGTCAAGGCGACCCAGAAAATCACCAAGGCCATGCAAATGGTGGCGGCGGCCAAACTGCGCCGCGCGCAGGAGGCTGCAGAGGCGGCACGGCCCTATGCGGAACGCATGGACCAGGTACTGGCCAATCTCGGGCAGCGGGTCTCGGCGCAGGAAGGCGCGTCACCGCTACTGGTTGGCACGGGTTCGGAGCAGGTGCACCTGCTCGTGGTCGCCACTGCCGAGCGTGGCTTGTGCGGCGGCTTCAATGGCAATATTGCGCGTCTTGCCCGCGAGCATGCGCGTCGGCTTCTTGATGGCGGTAAAACGGTCAAGATACTCTGTGTCGGGCGCAAGGGCCGCGACGCGCTGCGCCGGGACATGAGCTCTAACATCATCGATCTGATTGACCTACGCGGCATACGCGCCGTCGGTTTTGAGAATGCTGACGAGATCGGCCAGCGTGTGCTGGAGATGTTTACCAATGGCGAGTTCGACGTTTGCACGTTGTTCTTTTCCGAATTCCAGTCGATCCTGACGCAAGCGCCAACTGCCCTACAGCTCATCCCGGCCAAGTTGCCGGAAGCGGACGAGGAGGCAGGTGCCGGCAGCGGTCCCCAAGCTGCCTACGAGTGTGAGCCGGATGAGGAAGAAATCCTGGCCGAATTGCTGCCGCTTAATCTCTCAACTCAGATTTATCGCGGCCTGCTTGAGAACGCGGCCAGTGAACAGGGCGCACGCATGACCGCCATGGACAGTGCGACGCGCAATGCCGGTGACATGATTGACGACCTGACGCTGCACTACAACCGCACGCGTCAGGCACAGATTACCAAGGAATTGATTGAAATCGTTTCGGGCGCGGAAGCGCTCTAGAAGCACCTGAAGGGTAGAGCAATGGCGAAGAAGAAACAGGCAGGCCGCGTTACACAGGTTATGGGCGCCGTCGTTGATGTGCAGTTCGATGAACATTTGCCGGCGATCCTGAACGCGTTGGAAACCGACAACCAGGGCAACCGGCTGGTTCTGGAAGTGGCCCAGCATCTTGGCGAGAACACGGTGCGAACAGTCGCCATGGATTCCTCTGAAGGACTCGTGCGTGGCCAGGAAGTGGTGGATACGGGCGACTCTATCACGGTGCCGGTGGGCGATGAAACACTCGGACGCATCATGAACGTCATCGGCGAGCCGGTGGACGAAGCGGGCCCCGTGAAAACCAAGGAAAGACGCGGTATTCATCAGCCTGCTCCTGCTTTCATCGAACAGTCGACGGAATCTGAAATTCTGATTACCGGCATCAAGGTCGTGGACCTGCTTGCACCCTATGCCAAAGGCGGCAAGATCGGCCTGTTCGGCGGTGCCGGTGTCGGCAAGACGGTGCTCATCATGGAGCTCATCAACAACATCGCGAAGGGACATGGTGGCTACTCGGTATTTGCCGGTGTGGGCGAGCGCACGCGCGAGGGAAACGATCTTTATTGGGAAATGATCGAGTCCGGCGTGAACCAGGAAGGCGGCGGCGGCAATTCGAAATGCGCCCTGGTGTACGGGCAGATGAACGAACCTCCAGGCGCGCGCGCGCGGGTTGGCTTGTCGGGCTTGACCGTTGCCGAGCATTTCCGCGATCAGGGCCAGGATGTGTTGTTCTTCGTGGATAACATCTTTCGTTTCACCCAGGCCGGCTCGGAAGTCTCGGCGTTGTTGGGTCGCATTCCGTCTGCGGTGGGTTACCAGCCCACACTTGCAACCGACATGGGGACGCTGCAAGAGCGCATCACCTCGACGTCGAAAGGTTCTGTCACCTCGGTCCAGGCCATTTATGTGCCTGCGGACGACCTGACAGATCCCGCACCTGCGACCTCATTCGCGCACCTTGACGCAACAACCGTGCTCTCACGGCAAATCGCAGAAAAAGGCATCTACCCGGCAGTCGACCCGCTTGATTCAACCTCGCGCGTGCTGGAACCGCGCGTCGTCGGCGAAGAGCATTATGCAATTGCCCGGCAGGTGCAGGAAATCCTGCAGCGCTACAAGGCGCTCCAGGACATTATCGCCATTCTCGGCATGGACGAGTTGTCGGAAGATGACAAGCTTACCGTTGCGCGTGCGCGCAAGATTGAGCGCTTCCTCAGCCAGCCATTCCATGTCGCCGAAGTATTCACAGGTTCACCCGGTGTGTTGGTCGATCTTGCGGACACAATCCGCGGGTTCAAGGGCCTGTGCGACGGTGACTTTGACCATCTGCCAGAGCAGGCTTTTTACATGGTTGGCACCATCGACGAGGCCATGAAGAAAGCCGAAGTGTTGGCTGCGGAAGCGGCTTAGCACCAAAAGGATCCTGAACTGCAATGGCCGATACGTTCACATTTGAGCTGGTTTCACCCGAGCGGCTGCTGATCTCCGAGGATGTTGAAAGCGTCGTCGTACCGGGTTCGGAAGGTGACTTTCAGGTGCTGCCACAACACGCGCCTGTGCTCGCCACGCTCAGGGCAGGACTGTTGGACGTGGTGTTGCCTGGTGGCAAGGAGCGGCGCATTTTCGTGCGCGGTGGCTTTGCCGAAGCGGGACCTGAAAGCCTTAC
>DEIT01000140.1:85319-93131 GCA_002352635.1 Hyphomicrobiaceae bacterium UBA2767
TTTTTGCCCCGCGCCTAGGGCGCGAAATTTGCCATTTCCTTGGCCAGCTTCTCGTAGACAGGTCGCTTGAATGGCACAATCCGTTCAACAACTTCTGTTATCGGCGCCCATTGCCAGTCCTCAAATTCAGCCTTGTGGCCAATACCGGAAATATCAACCTCTCTGTCATCACCGGTGAACCGGAATACCACCCATTTCTGTTTCTGGCCGCGGTAACGACCTTTCCAGGAAACTCCTATGAGATGGTCGGGCAGGTCGTAAAAATACCATTCTGAAATTTCCCCTATCAGCTCCGCCGACGTCACCCCGGTCTCTTCCGTCAGCTCACGGAACGCCGCAGCCTGAATATCCTCGCCCTCATCAATCCCGCCCTGCGGCATTTGCCACCACATGCCCACACCCTTGGCCTCGTCGTCATTCTTTTGTTGAATGCGCTTGCCGATCCATACGAGGTTTTCCGAATTTAGCAGAACGATGCCGACGCATGGCCGATAGGGCAGCTTGGATAAATCTGGGGTCATCCGGGGAGGCCTTGCGTTCAGGTTTGACGGTCGCTGCGCACAGCCGCGCTGACAGGAATGAGTTCGATTCCCTTAGCCTTGAGTTGGCGCGCCCACTCTGCGACCCGGCCAATGGTCAGCGGCAGACTGGTGCCAATACCGATGGCAAAGCCTTTCTCCTGGGCGATGGCTTCGAGTTTCTTGAGCGCCAAATCGATCTCAGTCGCGTTGCGTTCCTCGTCGATCAGAACCTGAGACACCGAATAGTCGAGGCCGAGGTCGCGCGCGATCTGCCCGGCGGTCGAGCGGGCCGCGGTACCATCATCCAGATAGATCAGTCCTCGCGCTTTCAGCTCCTCCAATACCGGGAGAAATGAGTCCTGTGCTGCGGTGAACTTTGCGCCCATATGGTTGGTAATTCCCGTGTACCCGGCAAATCGCGACATAATCCAGTGCAACCGCTTGAGGTTTTCCTCCGGCGGCAGACTTGTGAGCAGCGTGTGCGGACCAGGGTCGTTATCAGGATAGTCGAATGGCTCCAGTGGAATCTGCAACATCACTTCATGGCCCAGGTCACGCGCTTTGCGCACCCACCCATCCAGGTTTCTTCCATAAGGACCGAATGCAAGAGTGACCGGTCCTGGAAGAGAATCGATAGCCTGGGTCGTCGCGATATCCGACAGGCCCAGGCCGGTTATGAGAAGTGCAATACGTGCTGGCTGTCCAGGCCCGGATGCAGTCTTTCCATTTGCAGGCCGCGCGTAGACTTCGCTCGGTCGACGTCCATCCGATGCAATTTTCGGCAAAGGCCCATACCGGGATGTCTCGACGACCGCGCGTACAGGAACAGGGGGCAATCGCACCAACTCCCCACCACCAGCGATGGGAGATGCGGGCTTTGTGCCGCCTGTAGAGGTCGCTTTCTGCTCTGCGGTAGAGGTCGCTTTCTGCTCTGCGAATGCGTTTGCGGGAACGGTTCGCTCCACCGGCGCGACAGAAGGCGGTGGAGCCACCGGAGTAACTTCCTTGACATCCGGCACCGTAGATCCGCCTGCCAATTCGGCGGCAGGGCGGCTTTCAGGGTCAATCGCAACGACCACGACGGGTTCGCCACCCATCGGATCTGCCCGCATGACAAACCATACGATCGTAGACGCGATCAGCCCCATGATCGCCATCGTCGTTATGACGAGCGCCTTCATTGTGCCTCAGTATTCCCAGTCAACCCCGCCCAAATTGTGGGAAGCTGTGCTGCCGCAATTTGTATCTTGTTTTATAACAAGGTTTTGCGGCAGCCAGCAAATGAGCAATCGGCAAGTTGGCTAATTGGCTGCCGCCCCCTTGTCCTTCGTATCTTCCACCTTCTCGCCGCGAATGAAGTTCAGCGCATATTTGAGCTGGGTATCTTTTTCGGGTTCCCGAGGCACATATGCGGAACTTCCCGAAGCCTCTTTCTCGTCCTCGCTCTTGAGATGCCCACGCAGGCTGGCCTCGCCACGCGGCGTCTGTGCGCGCTTTTTCAATTCCTCCGGCAATTCCTGCTCGACAACGATGTTGGGCTCAATGCCTTTGGCCTGGATCGAACGCCCACCCGGCGTGTAATAACGCGCCGTCGTGAGCCGGATCGCTCCATTGCCATCAAGCGGGATGATCGTCTGCACCGACCCTTTACCAAATGAGCGCGTCCCAATAACGGTTCCGCGCTTAAGGTCCTGAATTGCGCCTGCAACGATTTCCGAGGCGCTGGCCGAACCGCCATTGATCAAGACGGCGATTTTCATACCGTCAGTGATGTCGCCCGAGCGGGCGTTTGAGCGCTGCGTCTCCTGCAGATTGCGTCCCCGGGTCAGTACGATGGCGCCTTTCTCGAGAAACGCATCAGACACCGAAATTGCCTGATCCAGCAATCCGCCCGGATTGTTGCGCAGATCAATTACATAACCCTTCAGCTTGCCGCCGATGTCTTTCTTAAGTTTTGAGACGGCTTTCTTGAGCTCAGCATAGGTCTGCTCATTGAACGTCGTGATGCGAACATAGGCTACATCGTCCTCGACACGCGCCTTGACCGGGTTAATCCGGATCACGTCACGAATGACCTTGATTTCCAGGGGCTCTTCCTCGCCCTTGCGGACCACGGTCAGCTTGATTGCCGTGTTGACCGGCCCGCGCATTTTCTCAACCGCCTGCTGCAGTGTCAGTCCCCGGATCTGTTCGCCATCCAGATGGGTGATGTAATCGCCGGACAGAAGCCCGGCCTTGTCGGCCGGTGTATCGTCGATCGGCGACACGACCTTGACGACGCTATTTTCCAGTGTCACTTCGATGCCAAGTCCGCCGAATTCGCCGCGGGTCTGCACCTGCATATCCCGGAAATGTTTGGGGTTGAGGTAGGCAGAATGCGGGTCGAGTGCCGCAAGCATACCGTTTATCGCCGATTCAATGAGTTTGGCGTCCTCGGGCTTTTCAACATAATCCGTGCGCACGCGCTCCAGCACATCACCGAACAGATCAAGTTGTCGGTAGATCTCGGAATTTGCAGCAACTGCGCTGTGACCACGAGCCAGGTTCAGTACAGCTGTTCCTGCAGCCAACCCAACCAGTATTAGAACTGCCCAAAGTGCGAATTCGGGTTTCCGCATCATCCTTCTGCCCTTCCAGGGTTTTGGGACCACCATGGATCTGGGTCGATCGGCCGGCCGTCCTTACGAAATTCTATATACAAGATCGGGCCCGGATTGTTCGTCTTTTTCTCCGCACCCGATTGCGCCGCCCCCATAACCGCAACAGGTTCGCCGGCAAGAACGAACTGACCTAATCCCACATCAATCCGTTTCATTCCGGCAAGTAGTATATGATACCCCTCGCCCGCATTTATGATCAAGAGTTGCCCGTATGTACGAAATTCGTCCGCATATGCAACCCAACCATCCACTGGTGACGTCACTTGCGCCCGTGACCGGCTTATCACTGAGATGCCCCTGACGCGCTCACCCAGTTTATTGGTTCCTCCAAAGGCTCTTATTTTGCGACCGCTTACCGGAAGCGACAGTTTGCCCTTTGTCGTTGAAAACTCAATGGCCGGCTTGAGCCGGCCCGGGCTCACAAACGCGACCTTGGTCGTCTCACGCTGCTTGGGATCGCCTGCCGGTCTGCCTTGTTTTTTTGCAGCCTCGGCGAGCGCTTTCTCTCGTGCTTTCTTGGCCGCCAGTTCCGCCTGATATTGGGCGACACCGGCCGCTGCTATTTCCTTGTCCATACGCTTTACCAACTCACCGAGATAACCAACGGCTTTTGAGTGCTGCGCCGCCGCCACTCGTATTCTGCCCAACTCTTTCTGCTGCGACTGTACCAGCGTCTGCTTCTCTTTAACCAATGCACCGATCTGGTCGCGGGCTGCAATCAACTTATCGTTTTCAGACTTCAAATTATCGCGCTGGCGGCGGATGCCCTCACCGAGACGAACCAAATCGTCAAGCTCCGCACTCAGGCCCTCTGCCTGGAATTTGAGCTCAGGAAACACAGATGCCATCAGCATGGCCGAGCGAACCATTTTCAGAGCATCGTTGCGCCGTGTCACAACCGCGGGTGGCGGCTGACGGCCAATTCTCTGCATGGCGGCAAGAATTTCGCTGATTGCCTCCTGACGCTGCACAATCGAGCCGCGCACCTCATCCTCCTGTTGGGTGAGGGCCGCAACGCGGGTTTCGATCTTTGTCAGATTCGCTTCACTAAATTGTACTTTTTTGGCGGTTTCAATCAGCTTTTCGTTGAGTGCAGCACGCTCCTGTTCAAGCTGCCCAAGATTGCCCGAGAGTTGTTTTTCCCTCACCTTGGCGGCCTCGAGGTCGCGCTGGCGCTCACGCAGCTGTTTGCGCGCGTCTTCCTGGCTCACGGAGTCCTGAGCAGATGAGGGAGATGGCTGAACAAATGCAAAGGCTGCAATTAGTCCTGCAGCACACACAAATGCGCACCGCGGCAACGCCCAAATGCCTCTGCGCGATGTGACGGAACCGTTCATGATTCCTCCATAGGCCGATAGCACTGCCCGCACAAGCATCTACACATTTCATTTCCGTTAGTTTCGGTGATAGGGATGACCAGCCAATATGGTCGCTGCCCGGTAAAGTTGTTCGGCGAGGACCACTCTGGCCAGTCCGTGGGGCAGAGTTATGGCGCCGAGAGAGATTGTTTTCTGGGCCTTCTGGCGCACTTCAGCCCCATGACCATCCGGGCCGCCAATCAAAAAAACAGCCGCTGAGATGCCGGAATCACGCTCACGGCGCAGCATCTCGGCGAATTGAGTGCTGGTCAGGCCCTTACCCTTTTCATCGAGCGCCACAATGATCGATGACTGAGGAACCTTTGCGAGCAGCGACCCGCCCTCTTCAGCGTAGCGCTCATCCACATTGCTCCTGCGGGATTCGTTCACTTCGATCAACGTCAGTGGACTGAGACTGACCGATTTGCCAACCCCGCCAACCCGCTCCGCATAGTGCTCGTAAAGCGCACGCGTGGGGCCTGCCTTGAGTTTGCCGACCGCGGCGACAATGAGGTGCATGTCCCGGAAGATCCGTGCGGAAAGCCTAGACGGCTACGCGCTCGTCGGGTCGGGCCGCCGACCACATTTTTTCCAGATTGTAGAATTCACGCACCTCAGGCCGAAATATGTGTACCAGCACATCGCCACCGTCGATCAACACCCAATCGCAGGTCGGCAATCCTTCAACGCGAGCGCCATACTCGGTTGTTTTTTTAAGCTTTTTGACCAGTTGATCGGCGATTGCACCCACATGGCGATTAGAGCGCCCTGAAGCGATAACCATATGGTCTGCAATGGAGGACTTGCCGGCAAGCTCGATGGACGTCACGTCCAGGGCCTTGGCTTCATCGAGGGTCTTAACTACCAGACCCAACAGTGGGTCCGAACCGAGCTCAACCCGAGCAGGCTCGGACGGAGGCGTGCCTTTATAGGCACCCTCGCGGGAGGTTCCCATGCTTTGGTGGATATCCTTTCGTCATACAGTCTTGCGCTATATGGCTTTTTACCTGATGCATGCCGCGGGACCAACGCATACAGGACTCGCGACGTACAAAGCATGCCTGCACATTGTGACAATATCAATACCTGTCGGTCAGCCTGTTTTTGACCTAGCACTGCGCAGGGCCGTGGATGAGTGGGCAGACAGCGGGACGGTCAGAAACGTCCATGCTGGCGGGTGCATCCATTTCAAACCCAACGCATCGCTTTCTTCTACATACGCCCTGGCAAAGAAATGCGCGGTCCTGCTCGAGTGAGCGCCAAGGCGGTATCCAGGGCGGTCGATCACGGCTACCGGCACTTCTTCCATGATGGCCTGCCAGCGTTGCCAGTGATGGAAGGTTTCCAGATTATCCGCCCCCATAATCCAGACAAACCGCGTTGTGGCGTAACGGTCTTTGACGAAAGCGATCGTGTCAGCGGTGTAAGCACTGCCGGTTCCCGCCTCAAAGCCGGTTACGTCAATGCGCGGATGTTTTGCAACTGACGTAGCGGCGGCGAGCCGCTCCATGAAAGACGTCATGTCCCCACGCGTCTTGAGCGGGTTGCCAGGTGTCACCAGCCACCACAGCCGGTCAAGACCGAGCCGCTTGAGTGCCATTTCGGAAATATGCAGGTGACCGGCATGAGGCGGGTCGAATGTTCCACCAAGGAGACCAATGGACATGCCGGGATACGCTGGGGGTGGTTTGAGCACGGAGGCACGCATTGCGGAAGGGACCTCAACCACTGCGCGTCTGGCCCGCGCCTCGCACCACATATTTGAAGCTGGTGAGTTGTTCCACTCCTACCGGGCCGCGTGCGTGCATTTTGCCCGTTGCGATCCCGATTTCGGCACCCATGCCGAATTCCCCACCATCAGCGAACTGCGTCGACGCGTTGTGCAGCACGATGGCCGAATTCACCCGGGCGAGGAATTTCTGAGCGGCGGCATCATTGTCGGTGATGATGCTATCGGTGTGTGACGAACCGTGGTGCGCAATATGAGCGATGGCCGCGTCAATACCGTCGACCACCTTCACCGCAATGATCGCATCAAGATATTCTTTGCCCCAGTCGTCATCAACTGCGGGTTCCACGCGGGCGTCCACCGCCTGGGTATCTTCATCGCCGCGCACCTCGCAGTCCGCGTCGAGCAGCGCCTCGACCAAAGGCTTGAGGTGGGTGCTTGCGCAGGCTCGGTCGACGAGCAAACATTCCGCGGCACCGCAAATCCCGGTACGCCGCATCTTGGCGTTGACCACAATTTCCTTGGCCATTCCAAGGTCGGCATCTGCATGAACGTATATGTGGCAGATGCCCTCCAGATGCGCGAAGACTGGTACGCGCGCTTCCGTCTGAACGCGTCCCACAAGACTCTTGCCCCCGCGCGGCACAATCACATCGACGGTGCCGTTTAGCCCTTTCAGAAGCTCGCCGACGGCATCACGATCTGCGGTCGGCACGACCTGTATGGCATCTTCCGGCAAACCGGCTGAGCGCAACCCCTCAACAAGACAAGCGTGAATCGCATTTGCGGAGTGCATGCTCTCTGATCCGCCGCGCAGGATCACAGCGTTGCCGGACTTTAGGCACAACCCACCTGCGTCCGCCGTCACGTTGGGTCGGCTTTCATAAATAATCCCGATAACGCCGAGGGGCGTGCGCACACGCTCAATCTTGAGCCCATTGGGCCGTTCCCACGAAGCGATTACATCACCGACCGGATCATCGAGGGCGGCGATATCCTCAAGACCCTTCGCCATAGCTTCAATGCGATCCGGCGTCAGCTTGAGCCGATCGAGAAAAGCGGCCGGGCGCCCCTTCCCCTCGGCCACGGCCATATCCTTCGCATTGGCCGAGAGGATTTCTCCCTCGCGTGCACGGATATCATCCGCCATGGCTATGAGAGCCCTGGTTTTGGCATCGGGCGTGGCATTGGCAAGCATATCGGCAGACTTTCTGGCGCGCTCACCTATGTCGCCCATCACCTCACCCAGATTGGTTGAGGTGACGTCCTTGACTGCTGCGTCCATGGTCCTAGTCATTGTTTCCGGCACTTTGTCTTAGCGCCATGTCATCGCGGTGGATCAGTTCGTCGCGGCCACGGTAGCCGAGGCGTTCGGAGATTTCACGGCTTTTGTGACCGATGATGCGCGCGGCATCATCCTTGGAATAAGCGCTCAAACCCCGGCCCAGCTCTGCGCCGTTCACATCGCGGATGACGACCGCATCACCACGATCAAAAGACCCTTCGAGGGAAGCAACCCCTGCAGGAAGCAGACTCTTGCCGGC
>DEIT01000140.1:93196-93558 GCA_002352635.1 Hyphomicrobiaceae bacterium UBA2767
GAGGCGCCCGGATTTGTGTTGGCGAAAAACCATGAACACACGCCGCCGTTACCCAGTTTGGCCAGAGGATTTTCCACCTTGCCGCTGGCAATCACCATATTCGTTCCGGCCTCGACAGCGATTTTGGCGGCCTCGATTTTGGTCACCATGCCACCGCGGGACAGCTCCGTGCCGGTGTCGCCAGCCATGGCTTCGATCTCGGGCGTAATATTCTCAATCTCAGGCACCAGTTTTGCGCGCTCGTCTTTGCCTGGAATACCCGTATAGAATCCATCCACATCGGAGAGCAGCACAAGGCAGTCACAGCTCATCATACTCGCCACGCGCGCGGCCAGCCGGTCGTTGTCGCCATAACGGATTTC
>DEIT01000140.1:93689-93888 GCA_002352635.1 Hyphomicrobiaceae bacterium UBA2767
GCTGTCCTCGAGTTTAAGCGCACCGCGTGGCAGCTTCAGCACCTTGCGACCGAGTGCAATGGCACCGGACGACACGATGATGATCTGCTTGCCCTGGGCTTTGAGCAACGCGATATCATCCGCAAGAGAAGCGAGCCACGCGCGTTTGAGTTCACCGGTGCTTGTGTCGGCAAGTAAGGATGAGCCGATCTTGATAACC
>DEIT01000199.1 GCA_002352635.1 Hyphomicrobiaceae bacterium UBA2767
CTGGATCGTACCAAGCTTCGGAATCTCCAGAGGCGTTTGCGGCACGAACAGGGTCACATAGGCCATCACGCATAAATCCGGCTCAAGCGACTTCAACTGGTCCCACACTTCTTCCTTTTTCCAGGATGCCGGCTGATGAACATCAAACCCCTTTTCACGGGCAAAGGCCTTTAACGGATCCTCGGGACGACCTTCCTTGTCCGGTGCGCAATAGACACCTACGACTTCTTCGCCGCGCTCCAGAAGCGCTTCCAGAACCGCCTTTCCAAAGGCTTCCTGACCGTGAACTACTATTCGCATGGCGCTCATATCCCTCTTTGGTGCGTTTTCTGCTCGGTATCTGGTATACCACCAGAAGTTGACGGCAATCTAGGCGTAGCGTGCGCGCTGAGCAAGACGGTGAAAGCGGAAAAGTCTTTGTGGGCGACGCGAGTGCGTTGTCACGCGTTTGTTGCACCCAGGACAGCAGCACGGAAGGTGCGCACGATACCGGGGCCATCCATTGTCGGATAAACCGGCTTGTCGGCACTCGGGCCAACCTTCGCCACTGCAAGTACCGGCCCCTCCTCCTCCAGCAAAAACTCCGCAAGGCGGGCGACTTCGTTGCCGTTGTTGACCGTCATCGTTTTCTGGATACCGGACCCAAGTGCAATTTGCGCGATATCCACACAAGTCGCGGACAACCCTGTCTGCGCACCCGTCTCTTCAAACATTTCGTTATCAACAACAAGAATACTTAGATTCTTCGGAGCCTGGGCCGCGACCACCGACAGCGAACCGATGCCCATCATCATTTCCCCGTCACCGGTCACAACCAGCACACGACGGTCGGGTTGAGCAATGGCGAGCCCCAAGCCGGTTGGGACGGTCAACCCCATCGCGTTCCACATATAGGCGTTTTCGTCCCGTGAGGAGACTGCGAAAAGATCATAGTTCGCCGTGCCAAGACCCGGAACAATCAGCGCGTTTCCCCGGTTTTCAAGGATCTGAGCCAGCACCTCGCGTCGGTTGAGCATTTCCATGAGCCTGTCCGTTATTTGCCAAATGTTTTGGAGCCGATAACCTGCTGGGCAATGAGAACGGCTACGGCCTTGCCCTCGCCGAAGGCCATATCCACCGCTTGCCTGAAATATGAAGCGACTTCCTTGTTGTCCGTCGCCTCCAGACAGGTAACACCCATGGCCTCAAAGACGCTCGCAACCGCCCTGCCCATAGGAAACTGTGCCGGATTGCCTTCACCCTCTTGCCCGCGCATGGTCACCAGCATCAGGCACGGACTTTCGGCAAATGCCGGCAGGGCCAACCCGTTGATGATGTTGCCCGTCCCGCTCGACTGCAGGCATAAAAGGGAGCGTGTCCCGCCGAGCCAGGCGCCATAACCAATACCAACGCCCTCCTCCTCGGTTGAAAGTGTAACAACACGAACATCAGGATCCTTGCTGCACATGTTGAGCAGCCGGGTCAGTCCGGCATCGGGAACCGTGGTAATCAGGGATATTCCGGCCTCCTTGATGAGCCCGAAAACCTCGCCAGACCAGCCGTCATCAGTATCAGACATCGGCGATCGCTTTCTCATTGAGTGAAATTTATGCGAACCCCAGCTTATCCAAGTCGGTAGCGCGCGCAACACCTACTGGTCTAGCGTAACTTCCTCGGACAATCCTAGGGTGAATGGAAGAACTTTGCGAACAACGCCTTACTGGGTATGTAGCCCATGATCGAAAATCGGATTTTGGGCAACTTCCTGTACCGCCAGCGAGCGAGCTCAAGCTGGCCGCGCAACGTAATTGCCACCTCTCCGAAGTTGTTTTTTTCGACATAGCCGGAATCGAGCAATCTACTGATCCGGTTTCTTGTTGTTGGACTGGGCGTCTCGCTGCCGCGATTAAGACGCGTCAGAATTTTACAATCGGTCCTGTCCAGACCCGCTACTGGACTCGACACACTATCCCCCTGCTGACTTGATAAACCTCCTTAGACTCTACGCATTACTGACACTGAAGAGAGTGTAGCACCCGAATGGGTTTGCTCAAGGCGAGCGCAGCTTCACGCATTACAAATCTGGGGAAAAGTATTGGATAAGTCCGATCCGGCGTAGAATTTTGCACGACCATGAACGCAGCAGACCTGAAGGTGACACAGGCGACGGCAAGAAGACGCAAAACGAATCAGGATGACAGCCATGAGTGAAAAGTTGGATTCGGTCCTCGAGACCCTCAAACAGGACCAGGAAGCATCACAAGAGCGCCTTTTCGAGATCATCAGGATCCCGAGCATATCGACTGACCCGGCCTATGATGGCGCATGCAACCAAGCTGCGGAATGGTGTGCAAACACCCTGACCGAAATAGGTTTCGAGGCATCGGTACGGCCCACGACAGGCAAACCTATGGTCGTCGGACATTACCGGTCCTCAAACGGGAGTTCGGGTCCAAATGTTCTTTTTTATGGTCACTATGATGTGCAGCCGGCGGACCCGCTTGATGAATGGGACACGCCACCCTTCGAACCACAGCTGAAAGATCATCCCGACTACGGGTCGGTCATCACCGGGCGCGGCGCCTCGGACGACAAGGGCCAGTTCATGACGTTTCTGGAGGCCTGCCGGGCATGGCATTCCGCGTCCGGCGAGTTGCCCGTTTCCGTCACAGTGCTGATCGAAGGTGAAGAGGAATCGGGCAGCCCGAGCATTGCCCCATTTTTCGAGGCGAACAGGGAAGAGTTGACGAAAGACTTCGCGCTTGTTTGTGACACCGGCCAATGGGACGCGGATACGCCTGCAATCACAACAATGCTGCGGGGCCTTTGCTCCAGCGAAGTAGTGATCACCGGTCCGTCCCGCGATCTGCATTCCGGTATGTATGGCGGTGCGGCACACAATCCTATCCGGGTGTTGGCCCGCCTTCTTGGCGATTTGCATGATGACGACGGGGCAGTACAAATTCCGGGTTTCTATGATGACGTCCACCAACTGAGCACGGAACAACGTGAACAATGGAATGCACTTGCGTTCGACACTGAGAGGTTCCTTGGACAAGTTGGGCTGGAGACACTGGCAGGTGAGACGGGCCATGGCACACTGGAACAGGTGTGGTCCCGCCCCACCGCCGAGATCAATGGCATCATCGGCGGCTACACCGGCCCCGGCACCAAGACCGTAATCCCGTCGAAGGCCTCCGCCAAACTCACCTTCCGCATCGTGCCCGACCAGGACCCGGACAAGGTCGTCGCCGGTTTCAAGGAGTTTGTAATGAGCCGGCTGCCCGATGACTGCACCGCAGAGTTTCTGGGCGAGCGTGGATCAGCAGCGGTCGGCTTTGATGTTTCCGGCCCGGCATTCCAAGCGGCAGCCGCCGCACTCGAAGACGAGTGGGGCAAGCAGCCCGTGTTTATGGGGTGCGGCGGTTCAATTCCCATTGTGGAATCCTTCAAGTCTCAGCTTTGCATGGATTCGCTTCTTGTTGGCTTTGCACTTGACGACAACCAAGTTCATTCACCCAACGAGAAATACAATCTCACCAGCTACCAGAAAGGCGCCCGAAGCTGGGCTCGCATTCTGGAAAAACTGGGCAGCATGTAATCTGCGCACTTGCCAGCCATCCCAGTGTCGCTAATCTCGCCCGCCGGCAACCCCGCCATCATAAGGAACGCCCAATGATCCTTCGCTCTTCACCCTCATCACCCTTCGGCCGCAAATGCAAAATATCTGCCTCGCTTCTCGGCCTGGTGGAAAAGATCGAAATAACCCGGACCAACACCACTGATCCGGACGATCCAATCGCTAAGGAAAACCCACTGGCTAAAATTCCGGCGCTGATCCTCGATGATGGATCGATCATCTATGACAGCCGCGTGATCTGTGAATACTTCGACAATCTCGCTGGTGGCGGCAAACTGTTCCCGGGCGGTGACGCCCGCTGGAAGGCACTTACTCTTCAGGCACTGTCTGATGGAATTCTCGATGCCGGTATTCTGCGGGTATATGAAAATCGGTTCCGGCCCGAGGAAAAGCGTCACCCGGAATGGGTTGCACGTCAAAAAGGCAAGATCGACCGTGCCCTAGCCTATCTCGAAGCTAATACGCCCGAGGCCGGTTCCGCGCCGACCATAGGCGATGTGACACTTGCATGTGCGCTCGGTTATCTCGACTTCCGTTTCGAAGGCGAATGGCGGGGCGGTAATCCCAACCTCGTCGCATGGCTCGACAGATTTGCTGATGCGGTGCCGGCCTTTGGGGCAACCATACCCAGTGACTAGGCACACCACATTCACTGGCGAATCCAGATTGCTGAGGCTGATGGCATTGTGCGCCGCCTTTTTGGCGGCGACGATGCCATGGCCTTCACACGCGGGCGGCGAGCCGGGCAAGTTTGACTATTATGTCCTCGCGTTGTCCTGGTCTCCGACATATTGCGAGAGCGAGGGCCGCAAGCGGCGTGATCCTCAATGCAAAGCACCGCGTCCTTATGCCTTCGTACTGCACGGACTGTGGCCCCAATACGAAAAGGGGTGGCCCGAACATTGCAATATTGGCCGCAAGCCTTGGGTCCCGCGTGTCCTGATCGATTCCATGCTGGACATCATGCCGAGCCCTCGTCTGGTGATCCAGCAGTACCGCAAACACGGGACCTGTTCCGGACTTTCACCTGAAGCCTTCTACAGCCTCTCACGCAAATTCCACGACACGATCCAGATCCCGGCGCGTTACCTCAGTCCCCGCAAACCGGTCATCGTATCTCCCAAGGAAATCGAAGACGATTTTCTCAAGACGAACCTCGCCCTTCAGCCCGACATGATTTCGGTGAGCTGCGGACGTGGAAAGCGCCTTCGCGAGGTACGGATCTGCTTTACCAAGGCGGGAATTCTCACGCCCTGTGGCGAGAATGAGAATCAGGCGCGGCTGTGCAAACTGGACGAGATCATCATGCCGCCGATACGAGGCGGAAGCCCACACCAAAAAGCACCCCGATAGGATAGAGAGAATATGCCGGACCATCAGGCAACTTCTCTCATTTCTTGTCAGAACACGATCTGTGCCCCATGAATGGCGAATTCCAACGCCTGCGCTGTCCCAAGGAGCCCGGCATGATCGTTTTTTCGCGCACGACCGCCATGACGGCCGCCATTCTTGTCATTTCCGCTATTCATATGAATGCATCTGCACAGGATTCCGACAAACTTCCAAAAACAGTTGAAACGGCAATCGGCGCTGACAAGGACTGCCAGGACTACAATGCTGTCCATCTCAGGAAAGCTCGGGTCAGCGCCAGGCTTGGAGAGACCCAAACGCTTTTCCTGCTCCCCTGTTTTACCGGTGCCTACAATGTTGTCTATCGGGTCTATGTATTCGATACGCGCTACCCGCGGGAATTAAGGCCAAGTCTGTTTGCCAGCTATTCAGACGAAATGGGGTGGAGCGGAACGGATAGCCTCATTAACGCCGACTACGACGAAAAAACGAAAACGCTGACGGCTTTTGAGAAGGGCCGTGGGCTTGGCGACTGCGGCAGTATTCCAACCTATCAATGGGCGGAGTATGGCTGGCGGATGACCGAGTATCGATACTGGGGCAAGTGCGACGGGACACGTATGCCCGAGAAATGGCCGGTCATTTACCGCTTCAAGAAACCGAAAGACTAAGATTGTACCGCGATAAGCCTCTATTTCTGTTTCGACAAACTCCGGCGCCAAATCGCCAAGCCGCGTGGGGTTCCAAGTTCACCCGGCCCATTTGCCACCTCCTTCGGCACAGCATTCGGGAGACGTTACAATACGACACCGGCTGGAGCCTGCCCTCCGCACTTGATTGCTGGAGGAAGCAACCCTAGATTGCGCGCCGCGCCAATGAACGGTAAAAGCCGTGCCGGGCGTATTGATTCTACAAAATTCTCATGGGCTCACGCCTTCTGTTTACGGAACGCCTCCCTATATAAGGACGATAACTGAACTAGCCATCATCCCGGTAAAGCGCCCACAAGGTCATTTTCCCGGGACTTTACGCGTGTGTTGAATGTGCTAGCAGGAGCCAGAACGAGCCCATGGTGTACGTTACTCTCGCTGCCGGAATCATACTTCTTCTGATTGGCGGCGACGTTTTGGTTCGCGGTGCAGTGTCCCTGGCCGTAAAACTCGATATCCCGACCCTTGTCATCGGTTTGACTATTGTCGCCTTCGGGACTTCGGCGCCAGAGTTGGTTATTTCGCTGCGAGCGGCCCTGGCGGGGTCATCGGGCATTGCAATTGGCAATGTGGTGGGCAGCAATATTGCCAATATATTTCTAGTACTTGGTGTTCCCGCTCTGATCGCCGCGACCAACTGCGATCAGCCATTCATCAAGCGCAACACGCTTTACGTAATCGGCGCGAGTGTTCTCTTTATCTGGCTTTGTCAGTTTGGCCCGCTGTCATTCTGGCATGGCGCGGTACTTTTCGGGCTAATGGTCGCGTTTCTTGTCGAATCTGGACGCCGCGCGGCGCAGCGATCTGACGCTGCGACTGTAATAGGTGACGAGGCTATTGAACTCATTGATGGCGTTTCCGGTGTGCCACACCGCAACTGGACGATTGCTGGGTTCCTTGCGATCGGCCTCATAAGTTTGCCGATCGGCGCGCAATTGACGGTAAGTGCGGCCTCCTCCATTGCCATGGATTTCGGCATATCCGAAGCCGCAGTCGGACTGACACTCATTGCACTCGGTACATCACTGCCTGAGCTCGCGACGACAGTAGCAGCGGCCCTGCGAGGCCACTGTGGACTGGCGCTCGGCAATGTGCTCGGCAGCAATCTCTTCAACATACTGGCCATAATGGGCCTTACCGCGATGGTTGTGCCGGTGCCCGTACCTGAGGTGATCAAGAGCGTCGACGTCTGGATCATGCTAGCCGCCATACTGGCCATTACGCCCTTTGTGCTCCGCCGCAAGAGCATCACATGGAAATCAGGGCTGGTATTTGTTTCCTGCTACTTGCTGTACATCTCATTCGTATTCGCGCCGCGCTTCGCGGAGATGGCTGCTGTATCGAGCGAATAGAACCCGCCCCGGACCACCGAGACGTATGAGTTGCGATTAAGAGATGGGAAACGAGCCGACAGCACTCATCACTGGCGCCGCAAGGCGCATCGGACGCGCGATTGCGCTTGATCTGGCGGACGCGGGATTGCGTGTCGCTGTTCACTACAACAGTTCTGATAAAGAAGCCGCGCAAACGGTCGAGGATATTCAAGCTGCCGGAGGCACGGCAGCAGCGCTCAAAGCCGACCTAAGTGACATGGATGCAGTGCGCGCCCTTGTTCCCGCCTGTAGTGAAATGCTCGGCGCGCCCACATGCCTGATCAATAATGCATCGCTGTTCGAGCAGGACAGTATTTTGACGCTGACGGACGACAGCTTTCATCAGCATCTACGCATAAATTTACGCGCTCCGATATTCCTGGCACAGGCTTTCGCCGAACACCTGCCGGAAGGAATTGAAGGCGCAATCATCAATATCCTGGATCAACGCGTGTGGAAGCACACACCGGAATACTTTTCCTACACGTTGTCGAAATCTGCACTCTGGACAGCAACGCGAACGCTTGCCCAGGGGCTCGCGCCGGGCATTCGTGTCAATGCCATAGGGCCAGGGCCAGCGCTGGCAAATGCACGCCAGTCGCCGGAAAACTTCTCCCGGCAGCAGGAAGCAACCATATTGCAACGCGGTCCGGAACCTGAAGAGATCTGCGCCGCGGTCCGGTTTATCCTTGACGCTCGATCGATGACGGGGCAGATGATCGCGCTCGATGGTGGTCAGCACCTCGCCTGGCGCACCCCGGACATTCATGAAAGTGATGCCTAGCATGACAGAGCAGACAGCAAGACGCTCCATATTCGAAGCAGATGCCGTGCGCGGTCTAGCTCACGTATTCGTGCGGGATCTGCAAGTTGATGCAACGGTTGGCGTGCATGACCATGAAAAACTTGGGCCACAGACACTTGGTATTTCGATCGACCTCACGGTGCGCGAAGTGCCGGGACCGAAGAGCGATCATATTGCTGACGTCGTCTGCTACGAGGATGTGGTGCGCAAGGTCGGGGCAATTTGCGAGCAGGGCCATGTCAATCTGATCGAAACCCTTGCCGAACGAATTGCCGGGGCGTGTCTTGAGGATTATCGCGTTCATGCCGTTCGGGTACGTGTTGAAAAACCGCAAGCCTTTGAGGAATGCGCGTCAGTCGGCATTGAAATAGAGCGCCTTCAGCCCTTAACCTGATCGGATGCCGGTCTGCCCCGCAGGCACGACCATAAAAAGATTCGATCCAGATCCATGCCCACACAAACGACAAGGGGCGATGCCGCCGTCGCCAAGGTCTTCAACCAGATAGTCCCCCCGGGAACCGAGACCGGGCCGAATGTCATAACGCGCATTCTGAAGACCCTACCCAATGGACCGGGCGTCTACCGGATGACCGGCAAGGATAGTGAGGTTTTGTATGTGGGAAAAGCGCGGTCTCTGAAAAAACGCGTCCAGAGTTACGCAAGACTCGGCGGACACACCAACCGCATCGCCCGAATGATTTCCGCGACGGCAGGACTGGAAATTATCACGACCGCGACAGAAACCGAGGCCCTGCTGCTCGAAGCCAATCTCATCAAGAGGTTGAAACCACGATTCAATGTCATCCTGCGCGATGACAAGTCGTTCCCCTACATCCTGATTGCACGCGATCATGACGCTCCGCAAATCGTCAAGCATCGCGGCGCGCGAAAACGGGAGGGTGATTACTTTGGGCCGTTCGCCTCTGCAGGAGCCGTCAACCGGACCATCAACACGCTGCAACGGGCCTTCCTGCTGCGCTCTTGCTCGGACAGCTACTACGAGGCACGCACACGGCCCTGCCTGCTCTTCCAGATCAAACGCTGTTCAGCCCCGTGTACCAGCGAGATTTCACCCCGTGAATATGAAGGCCTTGTAGACGGTGCGGCACAATTCCTTACCGGTAAAAGCGAAAAGGTAAAAGATCATCTGCATACGCTGATGGAAACTGCGAGCGAGAATCTCGAATTCGAACGCGCCGCGAGCTATCGCGACCGGCTTGCCGCCCTCGCCCAGATCCAGGCACACCAGGGCATCAATCCACACAGTTTCTCCGAAGCCGACGTATTCGCGGCCCACTCGCAGGGCGGGCAGACCTGCATTCAAGTCTTCTTTTTCCGTACGGCTCAGAACTGGGGAAACCGCGCTTATTTCCCCCGTGCCGACAGGTCGCTTTCGCCTGAAGAGGTGCTCGACGCCTTCATTGCGCAATTCTACGACGACAAACCTGTCCCCAAACTTGTGCTCCTCTCTCACGATGTACCGAGCCGCAGACTGCTTGAAGAGGCGCTAACGACCAAGGCCGGTTACAAGGTCACGGTCACAGTGCCGCGGCGAGGCGAGAAGCGCGAGATCATGGAGCAGTCGCTTGTGAATTCGCGCGAGGCCCTTGAACGGCGGTTGGCCGAGTCTGCTTCTCAGCGCAAACTGCTTGAGGGACTGGCAACGGCATTTGATCTCGACGATGCGCCGGAGCGGATCGAGGTGTATGACAACAGCCACATTCAGGGGACAAGCCCGGTGGGTGCGATGATTGTGTCGGGACCGGAAGGTCTTGAGAAAAACAGTTATCGCAAGTTCAACATCAAGTCGAAAGATCTCGCCCCCGGCGATGATTACGCCATGATGCGCGAGGTGCTGACCCGTCGCTTCTCGCGCCTTTTAAAGGAGTCACAAGACGATAACAGCAGCGCCGTCTGGCCTGATCTTGTGCTCATTGACGGCGGTGCAGGCCAATTGTCGTCTGCCCATGACGTGCTCGACGAACTTGGAATAGACGGCCTGCGTGTCGTCGGTATCGCCAAGGGGCCGGACCGGGATGCCGGTCGCGAGCGATTTTTCATCCGGGATCGCGACGCATTCATGCTGCCTCCACGTGATCCGGTTCTCTATTTCGTGCAACGGCTGCGAGACGAGGCGCATCGCTTCGCAATCGGTGCGCACCGGGCAAAGCGCAAGAAATCCTTTCATGCTTCACCACTCGATGAAGTGCCAGGCGTCGGACCGGCGCGCAAGCGCGCATTGTTGAAACATTTCGGTTCTGCCAAGGCGGTGAGCCGGGCCGGACTGACCGATTTGCAGACGGTCGAAGGCGTATCCGCGCATACAGCGCAAACCATTTATGATTTTTTTCATGAGCAGAATGGGTGAAAAGCCTTACACTGGGCCCACAATGGAACGAGTCGCGCG
>DEIT01000142.1 GCA_002352635.1 Hyphomicrobiaceae bacterium UBA2767
GGGCGCAGCAAAAACGTGGGAAATCGAAGCGGGCGGCGGGCATCTTGAAGAGGTGCTCTCTCTCGCGGCACCGGGAGACCACCTCGAGTTGCGCTCAGGCGTGCATCTCGGACCGGTCACCATCGGCACATCTGTTTCTGTAGTCGGCGAGCCCGGCGCCGTCATCGACGGCGGTGGCAATGGCCGCGTCGTCACCGTGGATGCGCCCGATGTTACGGTTCGGGGTCTCGAGATCAGGAATTCCGGTGGCCTCCTTGAAACTGAGGACAGTGGTATTTTCGTAACGCAGAAGGGAGACCGGGCTCATATTGAAGGCAACAGGTTGATTGGCAACCTCATCGGCATCTATCTCAAGGGACCGGACAGCGCGCGCGTTAGCGGAAACCGGGTTCGCGGCCGCCAGGACCTGCGTCTCAACGAGCGAGGCAATGGCATTCACCTCTGGAACACACCGGGTTCAATTGTCGAGGACAACGAGGTTTTGGGAGGCCGGGATGGAATTTTCGTAACCACCAGCAAACGAAACATCTTCCGCCGCAACCTGTTTCGCAACGTCCGCTTTGGCGTCCACTACATGTACACGAATGACAGCGAGGTCAGCTCAAACCGCTCGCAAGGCAACCATCTCGGTTACGCCATCATGTATTCTTCGCGTATCCGTGTGATCGGTAACCGGTCCGAAGGCGACCGCGATCACGGTATTCTCCTGAACTACACCAACAGGTCGCAGTTCACCGGTAACAGCGTTACAGGCGGGGCGAAGAAATGCGTCTTCATCTACAACGCCAACCGAAACAGCTTTCGCGACAACCGTTTCGAAGGGTGTGGCATCGGCATCCATTTCACCGCCGGGTCGGAGCGCAATGCCATTTCCGGCAACGCGATTGTGGCGAACCGCACGCAGGTCAAATATGTGGGCTCCCGCCACGTCGAGTGGTCGGACAAAGGCCGCGGCAATTACTGGAGCGACAATTTGAGCTTCGACCTCAATGGCGATGGCCGCGCCGATCAGCCCTACAAACCGAATGATCTCGTCGACCAGCTGGTCTGGCGGCACCCATCGGCAAAACTCCTGCTGACCAGCCCCGCGGTGCAGCTGCTGCGCTGGGCGCAATCGGCGCTTCCGGCACTGTTTCCCGGCGGCGTGACCGACAGCGCTCCCCTCATGCTCCCCCCGGAGTCGCCAGCCGATGGGGTGAAGTAACATGGCGGCAGATCGCAGAATTGGAGCCACCTCGCGGAACATGCATCCCGGTCCGATACCTCCGGAGCGGAAGGGGCTCGGTATCCGGCTGGATCAACTCTCCAAGGCCTATGGCCGCGAGCAGGTGCTGAGGCAGATCAGCCTTGTTGCGCAACCCGGAGAATGCGTAGCGCTTCTCGGTCCGAACGGTGCCGGCAAGACCACGTTGTTCAAGTTAATGCTGGGACTTGTACCACCTGACAGCGGCTGCATTGAGATCGATGGAATAAACCCCGCCGGACGCGCATTCCGCCCTTTGCGTTCAGAAATCGGTTTTTTGCCGGAAAACGTGTCGTTTCATGACGCCATGACGGGACAGGAAGTGCTGAGGTTTTACGCACGCCTCAAGGGCATCTCAGCCACGGCGTGTGCTGAGCTGCTGGACCGGGTTGGACTTGCTGCTGCCGCGTCAAGGCGTGTGACAACCTACTCAAAAGGGATGCGTCAGCGTCTCGGTCTGGCGCAAGCCCTTCTCGGAAATCCGCGACTACTCATCCTGGACGAACCAACGACGGGCCTCGACGCAGCGTTGCGCAAGACATTCTTTGACATCTTGCGCAACTTCAAAGAAGAGGGCGTGACGATAGTCATCTCCTCGCACGCGCTGAACGAGATCGAGGCACGCGCCGACCGCTACGCCATCCTGCAAGGGGGGAGACTCACGGCCATCGGCAGCCTGAGCGCCCTGCAGCAGGAAAGCGGGCTGCCCGTGCGCATTCGCCTGCAGATACCGCGCGGCGAAACAAACGCCTTGCACAAGGTCGTCGGTGATCGGGGTGCGCCAACGCCATCAACGGATGGACATGTCACACTTACCTGTCTGGCCGACCAGAAAGTCGGACTGATCCGCGACATACTGGCTTCGGATATCCAAGTTGCAGATATTGAGGTTCGCTCGTCCAGCCTTGAAGACGTTTACGCGCATTTTGCAAGCAAGGGTTTGGGCAAATGAGCGTGATCCTCACACTCGCGCTAAAAGAATTTCGCGACGGGATGCGAAACCGCTGGGTCGCAGCGGCAATCGTTTTGCTAGCGGGACTTACCCTGGCTGTTGCTCTTCTCGGGTCGGCACCCGTCGGCACGACCAAAGCAACACCTCTCAGCGTTATCGTTGCCAGCCTGTCCAGCCTGTCCGTTTATCTCGTACCACTTATCGCACTCATGCTGTCCTATAGTGCGATCGTCGGAGAGGCTGAGCGCGGCACCCTGCTTCTCCTGCTGTCGTATCCCGTCAGTCGCTGGCAGGTGATCGTCGGCAAGTTCGCCGGTCACCTCGCAATCCTCTCGGTGGCGATCACCCTGGGTTACGGCGTTGCAGCCGGTGTTGCGGCCTACCCCGCCTTTTCATCGGCCGACATCCGCGCATTATTTTTGCTGATCGGCAGCTCGATCCTTCTCGGTGCGGTGTTTTTGGCGCTCGGCTATCTCCTGAGCGCGATAGCGCGCGAACAGGCGACCGCCGCCGGCGCGGCTGTAGCCCTGTGGCTGGCGATGGTCCTCCTGTACGACCTGGCACTCGTCGGAGTTCTGCTGGCCGACTCCGGTCACTTCATCAGCGAGCAACTGTTCGCTGCGTTGCTGATTGTGAACCCCGCCGATGCATTTCGTATTTTCAACCTGAGCCAACTGGGCGTCGGCGCCGTTGCCGGTCTGGGCGGTCTTGGTACAACCGCATCCGTACCGCCTTCAGTCGCCCTGGGGTCAATGACGTTATGGGTGCTGGGAAGCGGCCTTTTAGCGTTAAACCGTTTTGGTGCGAGGCAGCCATGAACCGAACCGCGTTGATGTTTTTTGTTTGCGGCGTATTGCTGCTCGCGCTGACAGGGTGTTTGGAGGAAACAACGGTTGAGCTGCCGCAACCGCGGGAGCTGACGCGTGATGCCGTCGGGCATTACTGCGGAATGATCGTGGAGGATCATCCTGGACCCAAGGCACAAGTTTTCGTTGCGGGCCGCGATACGCCGATCTGGTTCTCTTCGGTGCGTGACGCCTTCGCCTTCACAAAGCTTCCCGGCGAGGTGAAGAATATCCGTGCAATCTACGTCAACGACATGGGCAAGGCGACCAACTGGAACGCGCCAGAGACAGGCACTTGGATCGATGCCCGCAAGGCACACTTTGTGCTGAACAGTGACCGCAGAGGCGGAATGGGCGCCAAAGAAACGGTTCCGTTTTCCAACAGCGAGGCCGCAGCTGGCTTCATTGCCAAACATGGTGGGAATACCGTCGATTTTTCCGAGGTACCCGCCGACTACGTGCTCGGCGACGACAATCCACAATCCGGCGCCGACGCGCATGAGGGCCATCATGGCTTGAAGAAGCGGGACGGAGAGAGTTGATGCGAAGCGCATTACCGATCACACGCCGGCGCGCACTACAGATCACAGCCGCAGTCTGCGGCTCGCTCCTGCTGCCACTCCCGGCAGCAGCAAGATTGGAAGATCTGATCCTCGTGAAGTGGCGTGGAATCGCGCTTGGAGCACGGGCGGAAATCAACCTCTATGCCGACGACGAGCGGGCCGCCCGCGAGACTGTGCGCCGTGCCGTCTTGGAAATCCGACGTCTTGAAGCGATTTTCAGCCTCTACATGCCGGACTCCGCTATCTCGCTACTCAACCGGGACGGATCACTTTCCCATCCGCCACTCGACCTTCTTAATCTCATCAGCACCGCAAAGGCGGTCGGCACGTCGACATCCGGAGCGTTCGACATGACGATCCAGCCGCTCTGGACGCTCTACGCCCGGCATTTTGCCCGCAATCCCGGGTCAAGTGCCGGACCCGATACGCGGGATCTGGACCGCGCGGTTGGGCTTGTCGACTACCAGGCGGTGAATCTGGCTGAGCATCACATTGCCTTTGAGGAACCTGGCATGGCGATCAGCCTCAACGGGATTGCGCAAGGGTTCATCACTGACCGCATAGCGGACCTCTTGCGACGGAATGGCTTTGACAACCTGCTCGTCAATGCTGGCGAGATTCGTGGTGTCGGCACCCACCCGTCGGGGCGACCCTGGACGGTCGGGATTGCAGCCGCGGCCAACAATGCCGCACCGAGCCGCACGCTGGAAATCATCGATCAAGCGACTGCGACATCCGCTCCCTTGGGTACGCCCCTCAATCTGTCGGGAACAGCGCACCACCTGTTCGATCCGCGCACCGGCGCGTGCGCAAATCACCATCAAAGCATCACCGTCACCGCCGCGACTGCTACACTGGCAGACGCGTATTCGACCGCTTTTTCTGCAATGACATGGCCTGATGTATGTGCGGTCGGGCAAGACATTCCTGGTCTGCAGGTGGATTCGCTTGACGCGGATGGCACCTGGCGCACCCTGCAGACCAAACGCTCCTGAGCCAGCTCGGTTCAGCCAACATTGGCGAGCAAACCTTTGTGGGCAAGGCTCGGACGGCCTGCAGAGAGGCGACGCTAACAGCCAGGCACCACTATCATCCGTCCCAACTCGACAGATGCTCTAGAGGAGAAGGCCGCCTTGCTGGTTTCGCGGAACGTGTGGCACTACCGATACAAACGAATCCCACCAGCTCTTCCGCGGCCGCCAGGCCCAGGGCAGAGCATAGGTCGCGATCGCGCGTCTTTGCGCCGCTGACGATCCGCGTGCCGTACCCCAATGCATGCGCGACGAGCAGGATATTCTGAATTGCGGCGCCTACAGAGATCAGTTGTTCGCGTTCGGGAATGTCGCAGCCGCGGTTGATCCGCGCGATGGCCGCCAGGAGCACGGGTGCGCGTGCCGCACGGTCACGCTCGCGCTCGAGCTCGGCCTCCGTGCAGTCTGGATTTTTCCTCCGCTGCGCCTCGGCAAACAGTTCACCCAAGGCATCGCGCCCCGAATTTGCAATCCGGATAAAACGCCAGGGTCGAAGGCGACCGTGGTCGGGTGCGGATACCGCCGCGCGGATCATCATCTCGATTTCGACCTCATCCGGTCCGGGCGGTGCCAGCAGCTTCGGCGAAATGGAATGTCTTGAGCAAATCCACGCTGCGGTTTCGGTGCCATCCCCTACTTGCTCGAGAGGCAGGCGTGCATGTGCAGGGTGAACCGCGCCACGTTCGGCTTTGCGAACCATGGCCGCCTCCTAGCGCGGGTCTTTCTTCAGGTAGGCCTGCATGGCCTTGGCCGTGACCGCTAACGATGATGCCTTTTCAGGCGCGAGTTCGGTTTTCTTCTGCTTGTCGAACGCACCCTTGGGCAGCTTGTGGGCTACGCCCTTGTGGCAATCGATGCAGGTCTTGTTATCGTCGAAACCTTCCTCGTGCCGGTCAGCGCTGCGCGTCTCCTGCTTCTCGAAGTCCATGGACTCAAAGTCGTGACAGTTCCGGCATTCGCGCGAGTCGGTTGCTTTCATGGATGCCCAGACGTGCTTTGCCAGTTCCAGCCGCTTGGCCTCGAATTTCTCTCGGGTATCAATCGAACCGAGGAAATGGTGATAGAGCTCGTTGGTCGCGCGGATCTTGCGGATGACCTTGTGGATCCACTCTTTCGGAACATGGCAGTCCGCACACACCGCGCGCACACCCGTCCTGTTGTTGTAGTGAATGGTCTCCGTGTACTCCTCATACACATTGTCCCGCATCTCATGGCAGGAGATGCAGAATGACTCCGTATTGGTCAGCTCCATCGCCCAGTTGAAGCCGCCCCAGAAGAGCACGCCGACGAACACGCCGACCACGAGCAGGCCGCCGGACGAGTAGCGCACGCTCGGGCTCGCGAGCGCGCGCCATATGCGGCGGAAAAATCTGGGTTTCTTAGTTTCCTCTGGCGCTTTCGCCATGGATTTTACCCCCGTTATCTTGGCTTCACCGGCCTATTTCGACTTGAAGGTGTTCTCGACGATCGGATTGGCGTCGAGCTGCGGCACATGGCACTGGCTGCAGAAGTAACGCCGCATGTTCAGCGTCTCCATCTTGGTACCGTCGGCGGCCAGGAAGTGGCTGTCGCCCACCAGCGGCGCTGACTCCTGTTTGTAGGTGTCCGGCCCGTGGCAGCGCATGCAGGTGTTCACCTGGATGGTGATCTGTTCCTTGTCGATCTTGTGCGGAATGAGCGGCGGCTGCAGTTTCCAGTCGCGCTTGAAGCCCTGATCGTCGATCACCTGTCGGCGCCGGTCCGGCGCGGTCGCCTTGGCATCAAGTGGATTTTCCCCGCGCAGCGACAGCACGTCGGCAACGCCGGGAACGCTCCAGGTCAAACCGCCAAGTGTCATGGCGGCTGCCAGTATCAGCATCTTTCTCATCATACCCTCCTTGGTCGGTTGCGTCGCCGCCAGATCGGGACCGTTTTTTT
>DEIT01000095.1:0-132 GCA_002352635.1 Hyphomicrobiaceae bacterium UBA2767
TACAAACTCCTTCAAATCACTCATCATCAGGTCCCTTCGTCTCAATCTTTTTCAACCGATCCAACAGGCCATCAAGTTGATCAAAACTCGACGACCAGAACTGTTCGAACTCTTCAAGCCATCGCACCGCCG
>DEIT01000095.1:246-1929 GCA_002352635.1 Hyphomicrobiaceae bacterium UBA2767
GAGACTGCCGGCTGGCTTATGTCAAAGGGTGCAGCGATCTCATTGACCGACGCCTGACCGCCCGCAAGCCGCGAAAGGATTGCGCGGCGCGTCGGATCGGCCAGTGCGGCAAACACCGCATCGAGCTCTGGCTGCGCATTTACATAACCCTGCTGTTCCATAACTATATGGTTATATATAGAGGCACATCTGTCAACAAGTTTGTCTGCGCACAGGTCCGATCAGTGGTTGGCGGATGCGGATCGAAGAGGGAAGGCAAGCACATTGCCCGGGTCGTGGTTTTTGGACTGCGAGTTGCCTCGCCACAGAACCGGCTGGCTTCCCCTCAGCCCACTCCGCTCCCGCCGCATATCGGCAACAGAGTGTGGCAAAAATGTCTCTTGCATGTCTTAAAACGGGCAACAATGTGTTGAAAGCATGGCGAGGAGAGATGTTTTGCAGTAAACTGACAGCAGAATCAAAGCGGCGAAAACACCAACATCAGTGCGGCGTGACGGCACCGCGGCGTTGGTCCGGCTCATCGGCCGGGGCGTGTTTTCAGCCACCGTCATGAGTTGGCGCTCATGACAGGGGACGCCTTGGCGCATGCGGGCGGCGAGATCTGCGCCGGCGTCCCCATACTCTCCTCGTTTCGTGCAAACTCAACCCAGCCCCTTGACGATGAGGGCAAGCCCGAGCAGCACCAGCGCGATCAGCAGCACATGACGGAAGGTCTCCTGGCTCATCCGGTCGCGCATCCACTTGCCGGCCCACAGGCCGGCGGCTGCAGGCAGAAAGGCCAGCGCGGAGAGCAGAGCCTCCTGACCGCTCAGCACGTCTTTCAGTGCCAGTGTGGCGTAAAGCGGAACGGAGCCTGAGATCATGCAGAGCGCGATTTGGGCAATGAACACGTCCTTTTCCGGGCGGCGGGCGGAGAAATACACGATGAGGGGCGTGAACATGGCCGTCGCGCCGCTCATGATGCCGAGCCCCATGCCGCAGACGGGATCGCTCCAGCGCGCGGCGGCGCGGGGAATCACGAAGCCTTTCAGCCGCCATTGCAACAGTGCGGAGAGGATGACAAAGCCGCCGATGGCAAGGGCCATGATCTTGGGGTCAAGCGCGACCAGGATTTGTGTGCCCGCCGCAATCCCCAAACCGAAGGCAAGGGTGAAGGGCCAGTATAGCGCGAGCGCCGCACGATAGTGTCCGCCTTGCAGCGCCTGCCATATGTTGGCCAGCGCGACCGACACGAAGGTGAGCGCGACGGCCGTTGCCGGCTCGATGACCGTCGCCATAACCGGCACAGCCACCGCCGGAAGCCCGCCGCCGACAGCACCCTTGGCGACGCCGCCACCGAGAAACCCCAGTGCGCAGATGAGAAGGACGGGAAGTGTAAACTCAGGCGGGATCATGCGCCGATCTTTTCAGCGCGTGCCGCGCGGCTGTCAAGACGCGCCCGAGGCGATAACTCAGCTAAAACGGCTCTCAACAGCATGATGCATCAGCGGCGCATAGGGATCGGTCCAGCTGACCATCGGAAACGGTTCCAGCCACTTCAGACCGTTTGGCATCTCGTGGCAATCCCGCTGAACAGTAGCCCCGGCCAACAGAAACGACCGTGACAGCCTCAGATCACTCTATGGGCAAGCCATGTTGCTTCAGGAAGGTGAGTTTGTCCCAATAGCCTCGTTGAAAGGCAAT
>DEIT01000095.1:2053-2340 GCA_002352635.1 Hyphomicrobiaceae bacterium UBA2767
TTGCCGCACGGCCCTTGACCGGATCGCGGGCCACCTGATGGTTCACCGCGTCTTCTTCGTAGAAGCCTGCCATCTCATCAGAATTGCCGCGACTGAAGGCTTCAACCCAGGCCTTCACCACGTCTCTCGGGCGCATGATCTACCTTTCTAATTCCATTTGGCGGCGCCTGGAGCGACGCATCCTGCCCTCACCGCCCCGCATAGGCGCGTTTGTACGCTTCCCGCTCCTGCAGCTTGCCAAAATAGGCGTCGAGCACGGGGTAATCACCTTGCGCCATCAACCCGAC
>DEIT01000095.1:2514-7799 GCA_002352635.1 Hyphomicrobiaceae bacterium UBA2767
TTCCGCCGCCGCAAACACGTTCCACTGGTAGTAGGCCGCGCGCTCGGGTGAGCCGGGCGCGGGCGCCAGTCCCTTTTCCGGGTGCTCGTCGATGAGCTGCATCACGATGGCCACGGACTCAAACATCGCATAGTCGGGCGCCTTGAGCGCGGGGACTGAACCCAAAGGCTGCAGCTCCCTGTAGCTGTCGGTGTTCTGCTCGCCCTTCATCAAATCGACGACGCACGACTCATAGTCGAGCCCCAGTTCCTCAAGCGCCCATTTTGCCCTCTGCGAGCGCGTCGGCGGATATTCATAGAGTTCGATCATTGCGCCCTCCTGTGGCCCGCGTCTGTGACGTCAGCGGGACAAAACAAAAGACTGTGTTTGTCGTGAGGCGCACGTGTCAGGGCATGTTTTGCACTTTCCACGGTTGCCAAAGAAATTTCCACGCCAATTTCCACGCCGATTTCAACAGGCACTCCCTATCTGCTGATGAAGCAAAGAAAGGCAGGCTGCGATGGTCGCACATGTCCGACCGGAGGGCCGAAAATCGGCCGAAAGGGTTGGATGCCCTCGCCGATCACTGAACACAAACAGCTGGAGAGAAAAGAGATATGGCGAACCTCACAAAGAGCTCCGTGCGCAACCGCGGAACCCGCATCCTCGCCGTGGCACTGGCAGTCGGTGGCGTGGTCGCCGCCGCCGCGGCGGTTGAATCAAGATCCGGGTCAACCGCCCATGCCGGTCAAGGCCCGGCGTTGCAACATCTCGCGTTGCACAAGGCCTGCACCCGGCAGGGAGGCCGCTTCGAACTGTCATGGGCATACAACGATCGGGGCGTTCAATGGGGCCCGGTCCTGTCCTGTTCCACAGGTGCCGGCGCCATAACCTGTCGGGATAACCTCTGCCGGACAGGCCGTTTGATGAAGGTGGATGCCATATCGGAAAGCGGCAGTGAAACCGTAGAGTTTCCCGCCGAGCCGATGGCCTTTTCCGCCGCGCTTGCCGCGATTTCAGCCAAATAAAACCAGCAAAGTGAGAAAGCCAATGCAGATCGTCAGCAATGTATTCCGTTATTCGGCAGCGCTCCTTTTTGGTGCCGCAATAATACTCAGCGTGCTTGGCATGGTCGTGATTGCGACCCAATGGAACGGTGTTATGGAATTCCTTCTCGGCACATAGACCGAGCGCTGGTCTCCGAATCTGTCCGCGATTTGGGACCATGCATCGCCTTGGGGTGTCCAACACCGTCACTTTGCGAGACGGGGATCAACCCAGTCCCATGGCTGGGCGGTGTCGCTGAACAGGCCGTCTGCCTACCTGATCGTGACCGTTCCGGTCATGCCTTTTTGCGCGTGGGTGCGCCCGTCACCGTCCTTGATGTGGCAATGCAAATCGCTGAAATTTCCCGCCGCAACCGGTACAAACCACCATTCCGCGGTGCCGCCGGGATAGACCTCGATCTCGCTGATCACGCCCTTGATTTCCGCCTTGGTCCCGCCGGTGTCGACCACCTGAACTTTTCGCGTATGCACGCTTTATGCCAGACCCGGCGAAGTAAAATAATGCTTGATGCGGCTCGGGTTGGTCAGCACCAGCTTGTAGAGCTTGCCCGTCTCGAAAGTCAGATTACTGGGTGTGAATGTGTGTGCGCCTCCCGCGGTGCCGAGTTCCACCCGCACCTCCACTGGCGTCTGTTTGGTCAGATCACCGGCGGCGAGGGCAGGGGACGCGAACCCGGCGAGACCCGCCAAAAGACATTGGACAATCCATTTCGACATGAGCTTCACCTCGCGAATTCCCAACAAGGCCTGAAAGAAGACCATGCATTAATTGCAAATGCCAGTCATTTGCAACAAAGAGTAGACACATGTTTGTGAGAGGGGGCTTTGGTAAAAAATAGCGAACCGCCCTTTCGCAGATTTCGGCGCCGATTGCTGAGGCACACGTATCGCTTAAAAGCGGCCGGTGTTGCGACAAGGAGCGCTTTGGCGTGAAGGGTTTGGTAACCGCGCACATGAGCAACACCATCTTCGATGAAAACGGCAGAGGGCTGCCCGATTGCGCACTCACATGACATGATGGGTGCGTCCGCGACGCAGCGAAAGGAACACACACAAGCCTTGCCCCCTCTCCAGACGAACCCTCATCACCTCCATCAGTTGCGCGCCTGTGCTGCTGGCCCCCTATGGGGCGAGCGCGCTTGCGGCTGCGGGCAAGGACGTTCTTGAACCCATTCCCCAACCTGCGTCCCAGACCGACGCGGCCTTTATCGCGCGCGCCTTCGAGATGAAGCAGCGCGGCGTCGAGGCGGGCGACAGGGGCTATGGCGCGGTCTTGGTGCAGGAGGGAAAAATCATCGGCCAGTCGGCGAGCCGGGTGACCCGTGATCACGACGCGGGAGCGCCCACGCTCTGTGGGTAGGCCCCCTCACCGGGCGCTGACTTCCGCGACAACCAGCACCTGCAACGCCAAATTGTTTTGCTTGCCGACCCGCACCGGTTACGGGGCAAATCAGCCGCCTTGAGTCTTTTCGCTCGGCTGCCGGTAGCCGAATCAGTTCGCTTTGGCCTAAGCTCCATCCCAGTAATGCGTTATGTGCCGCATCGGGGGAGTCCAGGATGACGGTCCGTTACAACCATCTGGCGGCGATAATTTTTGCATGCTTGGCGTTCGCGTTTCTGAATGTCACGCCGGCGCGTGCAGGCGGCGAGACGGTTGGACCCCCCAACGCATTTATCGGCTGGTAGGAGCTTGGCGGCTCCTGCGGCAACCAGACATTCATAGACCGTGCCGGATGTAACTGACGCGCGGACTGAGGGAAAAAGCGAAAGGCCCCGCGGCATCAGCGGGGCTTTTTGTTTGGGGTGTGATGGAGGTTCCGGCGCGCGAATTCCCACGCCCGGCGGCAGTTCCACTACAACCCTTAAGAGAGAATCCTGCCTCTTTGGCGTAGACTCCCTCCAAAGTTGTATCATTTCCGCAACAGCACGGACCAATTGTGGCCGTGTCGTGTGCACAAACGGTCGATTCCGGGGCGGGTCCGTTGTCAGGCCATTGGGGTAAAGGATAAGGTCGGTGCAGAAAACCGTATAAAAACAAACGCGAGACAGCATATCGGGGGCTTGGTGATGATGGCGCATCTCACACGTCTGGCAGCTTGGTCACTTATTTTTGTGGCCATTGCGTTCCTGACCATCACTCCGGTGCGAGCGGGCGGCGACATTGGCGCCCCTGTCGGGTCTCCCAACAAGTTCGTGGGCTGGTGGGAGCTTGGCGGCTATTACGGCACGGACGATTCAAGCCGTGGCGAGATCGTCCTGTTCACGCCGCTGATGCAGTCGGCAACCACGCTGTTTTTCCTTGATGCGCGCGGCAAATTCTTCGAAGACGATGTCCAGGAAGCCAATGTGGCGCTTGGCTACCGGCAGATGATGCCGTCTGGCTGGAATCTGGGCCTGTGGGGCGGATGGGATATTCGCGAAACCACCAACGACAATACCTTCAATCAGATCTCATTCGGTATCGAAGCGCTTTCTGAGCGGTTCGATTTCCGCGCCAACGGTTACGTGCCGCTCGAAGACTCCGAGACCGTGACCAATGTGAACACCTTCCAGGCGCTGCTTCAGGGCAACAACATCCTTGTGGAAGGCACCAACACGGTTGAGCGCGAACTTGCACTTTACGGCTTCGATGCAGAAGCAGGCATTCTCCTGTTCGGTGGCAACCGCGGCGGCGGTGGTGGATTGAAAGGTACTCCGGCAGCGGCCAAGCGTCATGAATTGCGCGCTTATGCGGGCGGGTTCTGGTTCGACAATGACGACGCCAGGGACGCGATCGCGGGACCCAAGGGGCGGCTTGAATACCGCATCAACGACGTGATTGCATCGCTTCCCGGTTCGCGCCTTACCATCGAGAGCGAACTCTCATACGACGACGTCCGCGACACCAAATTCGAGATCGGTGCGAGATTACGCATTCCCTTCGGCGGGCGCGGGTCCGACGCGGCCGTGCGCACGGCATCCTTGAGCGCACAAGAGTTGCGCATGACGGACGGGCTTGAGCGCGACACCGACATCGTGACAGATGAGCGCACCGACACGACCGTGACGACGGAAGGCGCAATAGATGACGCCACCGACGTGGCGCTGAACTCCGTCAGCTTCGCCAAGAACGCCAACCAGCTTGCAAGTGCCGTTAACAAGGGCGGCAATCGCCTGATTATCGTACAGAAGGGCAACAAGAGGATCGACGTCTCAGCCACCGACGGCCAGGCCCTTCAGAGCAACCAGACCGTCCAGGGTGGTGCCTCAACCATCCTCATTCGCGGGCGTAAAACCGGCGAAGTGGTGCCCTTCACCGCACCGGGAAAACGCCCAACGCTCTTCTCCGATGACAATACTGTTGGGACCGGTGTTATCACTCTCAACAATAATACCCATGTGGCCGGACTGAATATTCGCGGTGGGGGCACGGGTGGCGCCATCTTCAACAATCACGGTGTTTTCGCTCTCGATAACTTCGATAATATCGTCATCGAGCAAAACTCGTTCAAGGACATCGGTGGCGACGCCGTTCGTTTCGGCTCCAACAACAGCAATGTGTCGATCACACGCAACGAAATTACAGACATCACCAGCTTTGGGGTACGCTTCGACGACGACAACTCGAACATCTGGGTGACGCACAACACCATCTCGGACAACGTCTTTAATGATGCCATCTTCTTCGATGACCGGAATGCCAACGTCTGGGTGACGCACAACACCATCCGAAACATCGACCGGGGCGGTATTGAGTTTGAGTCCGACAGCAGGAACGTGATCGTGTCGTACAACACCATCAAGAATGTGGGCCGGGACGGCGTTATTTTCGAAACAGGTGGAAGCTCGAATGTGCGGGTGACTGACAACGAGATATCGAATGTGGCTCGTATCGGCGTCAATTTTGACAACAACAACACCGACGTGGTGGTCGCTGGCAACACCATCCTTAACGCGCTCGGCGGCGTGGACTTCGGCAGCAACAACACCGACGTGGTGGTCGCGGGCAACACCATCTCGAACATGACCAACGATGGCGTGTTCTTCCAGGGCGACAACACGGACGTGGTGGTCGCGGGCAACAAGATCACGAATGTCGACGACGGCATTCAGTTCAACTCCGACAACAACGACAATGTCGTCATCGCTGGCAACGTGATCAAAAACACGACCACCGACGCCCTGCGTTTCTTTGGAGAGAACGACAACCTGAAGATCGTGGACAACACCTTCACAGGCATTGGCCAGAATGTGTTCGAG
>DEIT01000116.1:0-3384 GCA_002352635.1 Hyphomicrobiaceae bacterium UBA2767
ATGGGCATCTGAGTGCCACGGTGTGGTTGCTGTTGAAGCGATCACAATCGAGAGGAGCCATCCATGCAAGAGATTACAACAATTGGTCTGGATATAGCCAAGTCGGTTTTTCAGGTTCACGGGATTGATGCATCCGGCGAGGTGGTTATCCGCCGGCAGTTGGGCGTCGTCAAGTCTTGCCCTTCTTTCGCGAGCTGCCGTCGTGCGTCATCGGGATTGAGGCCTGTGCCACTGCGCATCACTGGGGTCGGGAGCTTGCGACGCTTGGCCATGAGGTTCGGCTGATGCCGGCGCGCTATGTGAAGCCCTACGGTCAAGCGGGGCAAGAACGATGCTGCCGATGCTGAAGCCATTTGCGAGGCGGTGACACGCCCGACCATGCGGTTTGTGGCGATCAAGACGGCGTTGTCACATTAACGGCCACCGCACGAACTTTTGGCCATCAGATATCGTGGTTTATGCCGCAGTTGTCACCTGCCGCCATTGCTCCGTCGCTTCGGCGCGGAACTGACGGAGTGTGCGGCGGGAGATCAGATGGCGTTGCGTGTAGAAGGTGTTGTAAACGGCGGCGTGGGTGGACAGAAATCGTTGCGCTGATCCGGGTGACTTGAAGCCCTGCATCCTTCGCTCTCGTTGCCGAACGGGCAGATGGGAATTCTCTGCCCGATTGTTCTTCCTGCCTCCAAAATCGTGCCGCTTCGACAAGCCAAGATCGCCCAGCGCAGCACCGTAGGATGGCAGTTTGTCGGTGACGAAGGCATCAGGGACGAAGCCTTGTTTCTTCAGCAATTTGCGCATCAGTCTGAGCGCTGCCTTCTTGTTTCTCCGAGATTGAACCAGGATATTCAGCACCTCGCCTTCGCTATCGACAGCGCGCCAAAGGTACATCTGCCTGCCATTGATGGAGACAAACACTTCATCAAGATGCCACCGCGCATCTGGTCGTGGTCGAGATCGTCTAAGTTTGTATGCATAAGCCAGACCGAACTTCACCGACCAGCGTCGGACGCTCTCGTAGGAGACATCTATGCCACGCTCGGCAAGAAGGTCTTCAACATCCCGGAAGCTCAGAGGAAACCGGAAATACAGCCAGACGGCGTGCTGGATGATTGAAACCGGAAAACGGTGATGGGAGTAGGATATCTGTTGCATCCGGGGAAGCTACCGTTCAAGTCGAGACGAAGTCACTTAGTTAATATGACTATGCCTCCAAGGGTCCTGTCGTCGATTTTTCAGACGAACCGTTGAGCACGTCTAAGCGTCGTCTTGGCGATCTGCCGGACAGGGTGGTGGAGGGAGATCCGCACCACGAGATCGCGTCGCGTTTTGAAAGTCCCGACGGCGAGTTGACCGCCGGCACATGGACCAGCACGCCCGGCAAATGGCGCGCCTTCACTGACCGCGACGAATTCTGCTTTATCATTTCGGGCCATGTGCGGCTGATTTCCGAGGACGGGAGCACGCAGACCTTCAAGACCGGTGACGCCTTCCTGATCCCCAACGGATTCAGGGGCTTCTGGGATGTCATCGAAACCACGACCAAGCAATTCGTCATCCGGCATTACCCGCAAGGGTGACGAGTGGCGTCGCACAGGAAGGGGGTTTCGCCCGTCCTCTCGTCAGCCGCCATGCCTGTGCGGACTTCGCAACAGATCAGACCGGCTGTCTACGACTTCCAGAAATCATTCGCCTGGGCAACTGTCTGAAAGTTTGCCGCCACAACATGCGACGCCATTGTCAGGCTGTCGGCGTTGTTTGCGTATTCCGGACGCATCCGTGCTCTTGCGTCATCGTCCGGCTGTGTCATCTTCACAGCCATGCGTGAGAGTTTGATTGCGAGTTCAAAACCCTCTTCAGGGGTTTCGGTCTTCAGGCTCGGTAACCAGGACATGTATGTCTCCATTATTAAGTCGTGCACGATTTATTATCTTTGGTTGGTAACTTGATCTATAAAGCCTGTCAATGCGATTATATCGTGCACGATGTATAACCACATGCAGCAGTGGAAAATGACCATGACATCAACCCATCCCGATTTGCCGATCAAGGCGGACGATATGTTTTGCTTTGCCGTCTATGCAGCGTCCCACGTGATAAATCGTGCCTATGCGCCGTTGCTGAAGCCGCTCGGTCTCACTTACCCGCAATACATCACGCTGACATGTCTCTGGGAGACGGATGGACTGGGTGTGGGAGATCTGTCCAGACGCCTGAAGATGGAATCCAGCACCCTGACGCCGCTGCTGAAACGGCTGGAACGCCTCGGGCATATTGAACGGCGCCGGGGCAGGGACGATGAGCGGCAGGTTTTCGTGTTTCTGACAAGGAGTGGCAAGGCACTCCGGAAAAAGGCTCCGGAAGTGACGGCCTGCATGATAGAGGCGACGCGGCTCGATATCGGCACTTTGCAGGATCTTGTGGGCACATTGCGCCGGCTGACGGACAATCTGGGGAATGACCAACCGTCCACTGCCTCGCGGTGAAGTATTCTGCGCCATCGGTCAATTAAGCCCGTTCAGTCTGCCGACCCTGGCAAGCTCTCTATCGCCCGATACGGACGCCGCCAAAGAGCGGTGTACACTTCCACCCGTTCCAGAACGTGTTGTCCGGACAGGACCGGTGTATCCGCATGGTGGGAACCTGTTGCAGCTGCATCTGCGGCAGCGTCTGCAGCTGTTGATAGCCTTGCATGGTCACGACAGGCGGTGTGGGTGGAGAGATTTTATAGCCTGGACCCATGAGCCCGGTGCCGCGCGTCCCGGCATCGGCCGAGGATGCAAAAGTGAGAATTGCGAGCGCCAGGGCGCCCAAGATCTTCGCGATGTGACGTGTAAACATGTGTTTATCTCCCGTGTTTGCGCCCATCCGGGCTACACCTCATTGGTCGCAGTGAGAGGCGAAAAGGTTCAAAGGCAGGCGGGGGAAAGAATTGTGCGTCGGCGCGAGGAGTGTCCGGCAAGGGAAGGTCATTCCGGCAGGTTTGATGTGCGCAATTTACATCGTTGCCGAAACCGGCGATCTTGCGCCCATGGAACAACTCATAAAAACAAAATTTACGGAGCGCTTCGGCATTGATCATCCGGTGATGCTCGCGCCCATGGACGTGATTGCGGGCGGTAAGCTCGCGGCAGCGGTTTCAGGCGCTGGCGGTCTCGGCCTTCTCGGCGGCGGCTATGGCGATGCGGATTGGCTCAGGCAAGCCTTCAAGGCAGCGGGCAACCAGCGCGTCGGCGTCGGCTTCATCACATGGAGCCTCATGCAAAAGCCCGACCTTGTCGATCTGGCACTTTCTCACAAACCGGCAGCCTTCATGGTGTCGTTCGGCGATGGCACAACCGCGGTGGAGGCCGCGCGTGCCGCAGGCGTGCCCGCCATATGGCAGGT
>DEIT01000116.1:3536-7865 GCA_002352635.1 Hyphomicrobiaceae bacterium UBA2767
GTGATGATGGGGACGCGGTTCTGGGCGAGTGCGGAAGCCGACGGACCGGATGCGGCGAAGTCGATGGTCGTTCACGTGGAGGGCGACGACACGGTGCGCTCGAAGGTGTTCGACGTCGCGCGTGGCAAGGACTGGCCCTCGCATTTCACCGGGCGGGTATACGCCAACGACTTCCTGAAGCAATGGCATGGCGACATGGACGGCCTGAAGGGCCAGCTTGACGCGGAGCGGTCCCGATACAACAGTTCTGACGAAGAGGATTTCTCAATCCGCGTCACGATCGCCGGGGAATCCGCCGACCTCATCCAGGGTGTCGAACCGGCGGAGAAGATCGTCCACGATGTCGTCACCGGGGCTGCAGGGCTGATCAAAGGCGGGCCGGCATGTCTGGTGTGACGTTTGCCGTGTGTGCCTGTCATCCACTTTTATGTAAGCCGTGCGTTTCTGAGATCACGAAACTCCCGACAACCAGATTGAGTTGGCGTCGGGTATCGATCAGTTTGTTAAGCTCCCGGTGCCATGTGACATGGATGACGTGGAGCTGGACGAAGCGCAGGTGAAACGCGTCTGGATCGATCCGGAATTTGCCAAAAAGCACAACCTGCAAAAAAAGAGCTGGCGAGCGGCGCTGAGGGTTTGGCTGGCTGTTGTTTGTCAGTGCGGTCGTGACTACACTTTGCAACCTGCCCGTCGCACCCATTGGCAGCAAGTTGGGGGTGAGCGGACAACCCTCCGTTCCCCACGCAACGGCGCAGGGTCCAGAGCTTTGCGCGCAGGCCTTCCATGACCGAACCGCTTCAAGAGACGCTTGCCCGCTTCGAAACTGCGCTCGACGCCAACCCGCTCGACTATGACACGCTGATCACCGTGATACGCGACATCGAGCTGCCCGCGTCTCCCGACGCCGATGACCTGACACGGTTGTTCAACTGCTGCTACCGTATCCTCGATTTCGACAAGAAAGGCTTCAACGCGCGGCTCCATGAGGACGTTGGCAACCGGCGTGCCGGCCATCTGGAAGCCTGCGCCGGCGAGCAAATCGAGTGCGTGATGTATGACCGCAATGCCCAAGGCCGCGGATGGATCAAGGAGCGCATTGCGTGGCACCAGGAAAATGAACGCGAGGTGCCGGAAGACTATCTGGAAGCCGATCTACCACCGGAACTGACTATACCCTGGAATGAGGAAACGGCGCGCGAGCGCGTACGCCCGCTACTCGATTTCTGGCAAAATGCGCTCTCTGACAACCCCACCGCGCATTTCAACCTTGCCTGGAAAGTCACGCATGATGGTTATCCGGTGTTTCGCTCAATCATGGAAGACTGGATGCGGGATTTCGACCAGCGCGGGATCGGACTTCCCGGCACAATGGCCGCATTCAGAAAGGCCGACGAGCTGCTGGCACTGGCAGAACGCGATCCACCACTGCCGTGGCTCGAGTGCAAGCGCGATCTGCTGCCGTTGCTCCAAGACACACATCCAATGATCGTCGGCGGCGCGGCGCGCGCGCTTGGCGCGTTCTATTCTGAAGACGACTATCCGGATGATCCCGAAGCACCGGATCTGAGAGCCATGCTCGAGATGCTGGGCGACCTCAAGACGCATCGCGCCATCGCTTGCGGCGGCTTCGTTTGCGGGTTCGATATCGATTATTCGGGTCTTTACGCGCTTCAGTCAGATAGCAGGTTGCAAGGCGGGGTCTTTGCGCTGGATGACTGGATCTTGAACATCATCACGTTCGACGATTACGAGCCCTATCTGCCGAACGCCCAGCCGATCTGGTTCTACATTCACGAACACTACTGCGCCAAGCCAGACATGGTGATGACTTTCATCGACAAGGGACGCTCATGGCTCGCAATGATGTGCGCCACCGAGGTGCACGAAGCTGTCACCGGCATGAAACCCGTTCTCGAACGTCTCGCACAAGACACTGCTCCCGACATCGCCGAAGCGGCAAAGCAGCATTTGGCGGAACACTATGGGTAGATTGATTGGCCGAACACGAATTTCCGCTAAGGGCCAAAAGCGGTTATCGGGTTCCAGTCAAAACCAGTGATATGAAGGCAAGCCGCCGCCAATTGTCATTTGAATTACAGGCTCGACCAGTTTGAACATTGTCTCGCTATTGGACAGGACAATCACCGCGATTCCTTCTGTCGGATATCCGACGACATATCCGCGATACCCGGGATTGCTTCCCCAATGCCAAAATGAGCTGTTTGGCTTCGTCGACTGCAGGCTCCAGCCAACTCCCCATGAGATTTCATCGGTGATTTTAATTTGTGGGTCAGTCATTGCGGCGGTGACAGGATCATCGTGCCGCAACTGCCGCTCTACAAATTTCGCATAATCGGCTGGAGTAGAATAAAGACTCCATGCCGCGTTACCCCTGTCAGGTTTGCGAGCTTGATTGAGCTGATTGCCTTTGCCGTCATGCCCCAAGGCAAAGCGGGGCCTGTATTCCTCACGCCAGATATAGCTTGTCGATGTCATTCCAAGCGGCTCAAAAACAATCGTTTGCGCCAATTCGTTCAAGCTCTTTCCTGAGAGTACTTCCAAGACGCGTTGTAACCGCTCAAACCCAATTCCTGAATATTGATAGGCAACACCAGGATCAAACTCCAACTGCTCCGGGTGATCGCTGCCAAAATTCGGCAATCCGGAGCTGTGGGATAAAACCATACGTGCCGTAATTGCCTGCAGTCTGGGATCAGGGGCGGAAAACAAGCCAGGCACATATTGGGTTAATGGCACATCCAGATTGAACAGGCCGTCATCCGCCAACCGGAGCGCCAGATAGGCAAATACCGGCTTGCCAAGGGATGCAACTTCAAAAATGGTATCGGGTTTTATCGAGCTTTGCATGGTGTCATTCGCAACACCAATGGACTTCACCAAAGTGGCTTTACCGTTGCGAATGACCGCAACTCCAATACCTGACACCGCATTTTTGCGCATCAGTTCGGGCAGCGCGCTTTCCAACGACGCCGCTGTTTGAGCGGAAGACTCGGTTAGTCGCAGTGGTGTGGCCTGGTCACATCCAGTCAGCACTAAAAGACAAGACAGAGTGATGATTATGCGCGCCATCAACTATTTCTCCGAATTCCGATGGAACCTGGTCAATGCCAACAGCAGGGCTAACCAAGAAGCAAGCAGTGAACGAGGGGTGGAAGCAGGCTGGTGTCAATTCTGATTTAGGCCAAAAGCAGCCATAAGCTGGATCATTTGGATTGCCGGTGAGCGGCCCTCCAATATCGAATTTGGCGATTTAATTGTCTCGATGCGCTTTCCCATGGTATCGCAAGGCAGAGAAATCGGAGATTTTATGTCCCGCTAAGTTCGGATGGCGCGGGTGCCGTCCAACCAGGCAATTTGCAGACGCCGAACGCATGTTCATCTCGTGCGTGCCTGTGAGCCTGTTTTCAAGAAACTTGGTTGAATTTCGCTGGCTCACAGTCAGCGACCGGGACATGAAAGAAACCCGAACAATGATCAGAAAATACCAAATCGAAGACACCGATGCCGTTGTTTCAGTGTGGCGGGCGGCAAGCATATTTGCTCATCCGTTCCTGACAGAAGCATTCCTGGATCAGGAAGCGCAGAATTTGCGCAACGCCTATCTTCCCTTTGCCGAGACATGGGTGTTGGAGGGCGGTGGCGACGTGATCGGTTTCATCGCGCTCGTTGACGATGAAATCGCCGGCTTGTTTCTGAAACCATCATTCCATGGAAAAGGGCTTGGCAAAGCCATGGTCGATCACGCCGTTACGTTGCGGGGTCCGTTGGGCGTTGAGGTTTTCCAGAAGAACCTGAATGCGCGCCAATTCTACGAACACTACGGCTTTGTGGAGTTCGAAGAATATCTTCACGAACCCTCGGGGCAGATGACGATCAAGATGGCGATGCCGACTGCCTGAAGGCGGCCTGAAGACGGCCTGTGGAAGGTGCTCATGCTTGAGCACCTTCCTTTCATTCCGAATTGATAGGGCGGAATGACCCCTCTGGTTGGCCAGTAGCTTCGAACAAGCCCATAGCTGCCGGTGAGGTGAGGGGGCTGACACCCCGTCATGCCTGAAGATGACAAAGAAGCCCTAGCTGTCCGCCACCCTGTCCACGAACGTTCCCGCGAGCCCTGTATATGCTTCCGGGTCCATCAATGCGTCGATTGCCGCCTCGTCGAAATGTTCGGCGACTTGGGGGTCGGCAAGCAATGCCGCCTTCATGGTGGTCTCGGTTTCGAAGGCCTTCATGCAGGCATCATAGACCACATCGTGTGCCACCTGCCGGCCGAGCGTCCGGCCAAGTGCCAGCATGACGGCCTCACTG
>DEIT01000215.1 GCA_002352635.1 Hyphomicrobiaceae bacterium UBA2767
TTCTCACGCGAGTCTGGAATTGATGGCAAGCTGGATGAACTTCGAAGGCAGGCAGAAAGTGATGCTCGGCGATCGTATTTATATGCTCGTTGCGGCAATCATTTTGACGTGCGCCTTGTTGCTGCTGCCTCGCCCAGCACTCGCTGATGAGCTGGATGTCGTATTCGGACAGCTGCTGGCGGAACCTGGAAATCCTTCTCTGAATTTGCGCTACGCGGAACTGGCCATGGAGCGCGGTGAAACGCGCAAGGCGCTCGCGGCATACGAACGCGTTCTTGCGCGCGATCCCGGCAATCGCCAGGCGATACGCGCCTACAATCGCGTAAAGCGCCAGCTGCAACCCAAAGTGACGGCTTTCACGCTTTCGACCGGTTTCGTTTACGAGTCCAACCCTCGTCAGGTGACGGGCGGTTCACCGTTTGACGACGACGATTTCGCGTTTGAGGCGACCTTGCTGATGTTCGACGAACGGACCATCTCCGGCCATCGCTGGCGCACCGTAGGACAGGCCGGGGGTCATCTTCAATTCGAGATTGATGATCTGAACGATGCCTATGTTTCGCTGATTACAGGACCGGTCATCGATTTAGGCGCAAAGACGCGGTTGCATATTGCACCAGGCGCGGCAGGTGCCTGGCTCGACGACGACTGGGTGTACTACGACGGCCTCGTGAAATTCACCCTTGAACGTGTGGCTATGGGGGCCACGCAGAACGTGACGGTTGCAGTCAAACACCGGGAAACGAATTCGGTCTTTGGAGGCTCAGACGGTCTCATCGTCGAGGTCGACGGCAATTTCGTCCGACCCAACATATTCAAGTCAGGTGACAGCCTGTATGTGCTGCCACACTTCCGCTATTCGAAGCCGGGCGGGAATGGACCGGGACGCGTTTTCCAGAACACCTTGTTCCCGGGTGACTATATCGAATATGGCGGTCGCGTCGTTTACTACAAACCGATCGCCCGCCGCCGCGCGTTCCTTGGTGCGGGGTTCGGCGTCTTTGAACGTGACTACAATCAGAATGTGGCTTTCGGCACAAAGGATCGCGAGGATACGCTGATCGTACCGACAGCGCATGTCATCCTTCCGAATGTTCGAAAATCGAAATTCGATCTCCGGTTCGACTACCGCTACGAACATAACAACTCAAATGATCCGACCGAAGATTTTGACAATCATGTCGTCGGCGGCCGCACCGTGAGGAGATTCTGATGTTGCGTGCGCTTTCGGTGCTGGTGTTCTCCCTGGCTCTTCTTGTTGCTGCCGAGCAGGCTTATGCCGCGCGTATTGGCGTGGCCTCGGTGGTGAAGAATGATGTCAGTGGCTCCTCCGGCGGAAAAGCGCGGGTCATCAATGTGGGGTCGGGAGTTTTTCAGAATGAAATTATTGCGACAGGCCCAGCCAGTTCGGCCCAGCTTTTGTTCCGCGACGAAACCAGTCTGACCATCGGCGCGAAGTCGCGGCTGACGCTTGACCGTTTTGTGTATAACCCGGCGACGAAGTCCGGGGACGTGGTCGTCAACGCCTTGCAGGGGACATTCCGGTTTGTATCCGGTTCGGCAAAGCCCGGTGGCTATACCATCAAGACCCCGGTCGCGACTGTCGGACTGCGCGGAACGATCGTTGAGGGCTATATTGCCAGTGACGGAAGCCTGGTTCTGGTAGTCGTGGAGGGCTCCGTGGTCGTCACCACCGCGGATGGCACCACTGTGACCCTCCGGGCGGGCCAATTTATCACCGTATCCAGTGCGGGCGTTATCGGCGGCCCGAGCGACTGGACGGGGCCAACACTCGATCTCGATGCCGGTCAGCAGTTCATTTTCGACAGTAATGAACCTAACCCCAACCAACGGCGGGAATTGAACGACGCGCTCGATTCACGAGACCTCGACCTCACCTTCCCGCCGCCGCCAGCGCTGCCCAGGGTGGAGCCGCCACCACCACCACCACCGCCTCCGGTAGACAACCGGCCGCCGACTGATGATTTGCCGTCTCCAGGTACAACCTTGGACACCGTCCCGTCGGATGCGCGCCTGAAGCGGGACGTTCGCCATGTCGCAACGCTTGAAAATGGGATCCGGCTCTATTCATTCCGTTATTTGTGGGATGAAACCGAGTTTGTTGGCGTGATGGCCCAGGATCTGCTGTCTGAGCCCGCTTATCGCCATGCCGTAACGACATTGCGTAGCGGTTTCTATGGCGTGGACTACACGGCTCTCGGTCTTAAGATGACCACGTTGAGCCAATGGCGGAAATTGGGAATGTCCGCGATTTATGCGTCTGGACCCGCTGCGACCATCAAGGTGCGCGGCAATCGAGCCGAGAGCATACCTCTATTCACTAGCGATCCGAGCAGGTGAACGCGGACAACGAAAGTAATCCCGACCCGAAAAAGGGCCGCAAGGCTCGACTCGCGGCGGAATTACGCGCGAATCTGAAGCGTCGTAAGGTCAAAGCCCGGACTTCGGGGGCTCCGAAGAAAGAAGCAGATGCCCCAGATGCGGGGAAGGACCGGTAACGCTAGTTGCATCCGTCGATTGCGCGGGCGGTGGCGGAGGTCTATCTCACGGTCTAGTATGGTTGCCAGAATGAGGGAATTTTCGTCCGGCCGTACCAATCCGGGCGAAGTAGAAGTGAGAGTGCCGAATGGATAGAATTCGAGTCATTGGTGGGTCGCGGCTGGAAGGCACGATCCCGATCAGCGGTGCAAAAAACGCAGCTCTTCCATTGATGATCGCAAGTCTGCTCACAGCGGATACGCTGACGCTGAAGAACGTGCCGCAATTGGCTGATGTGATTCAACTCGGCCGAATTCTCGGCAACCACGGGGTTGATCTTACCATTGCCGGCAAGCGCCCCGGTGACGCTCCGGGGCAGGGACAAACCTTTCGTCTGACCGCGCACGATATTGTAGACACCGTTGCCCCCTACGAGATGGTGTCGCGTATGCGCGCGAGCTTCTGGGTGCTGGGGCCTCTCGTCGCTCGTATGGGGAAAGCAAAAGTATCCTTGCCCGGCGGTTGTGCCATCGGCACACGCCCGGTCGACTTGCATCTTGAGGCGTTGCGGGCGCTCGGTGCACAGATTGATCTTGAGGATGGATATGTTATCGCCAGCGCCCCCAAAGGCCTTTCCGGCGGACGCATTTCATTTGCGAAAGTCTCCGTTGGCGCAACGCATAATGCGCTTATGGCGGCCGCACGGGCGAAGGGTGAGACGATCATCGAAAATGCAGCGCGTGAGCCGGAAGTCGGAGATGTGGCGGAGTGTCTCGTCAAGATGGGTGCCAAGATCGATGGTATCGGGACGTCCACTCTCACTATTCAGGGTGCAGATGAACTGAAGGCCGCCGCGCACACCGTGCTTCCAGACCGGATCGAGACCGGTACCTATGCCATGGCGGTGGCGGTCACAGGCGGGGATGTGATGCTCGACAACGCTCGTGCGGACCTGCTTGAGGAACCGCTTGAAGTCTTGCGCAAGGCAGGTGTTGAAATTACCACAACGAACCGTGGCATTCGCATATCGCGCAATGGCGCCGGACTGAAACCGGTCAAGGTGGAAACGCAGCCCTTTCCCGGGTTCCCGACTGACCTGCAGGCTCAGCTCATGGCGTTGATGTCAGTGGCTGAGGGCACCTCGACCATACGGGAAACCATATTCGAGAACCGCTTCATGCATGTTCAGGAGCTTGCTCGTCTCGGCGCAGACATAGCGCTTGATGGTGATGTTGCCCTGGTTTCCGGAGTAAAGGGCTTACGCGGTGCACAGGTGATGGCGACAGATCTGCGTGCCTCGGTGTCACTTGTTATTGCCGGGCTGGCGGCAGAGGGCGAAACCGTGATCAATCGTGTCTATCACCTTGATCGAGGGTTTGAACGGATCGAGGAAAAGCTCAGTCGCTGCGGTGCGCAAATCGAGCGTTTGTCCGCCTGAAAACTAGACTGTTTCATTAGCCCCGTTGCATGATCGCCTCTCCCCCGTTATCACAGGCGCCAACCAAAGCGGTGGCTTGCCGTTGATGTGCTGGAAAACAAGAAATGATTGAACCGATGCAGCAGCTGAAACTGTTGGCGCTTGATGAAGAGGATCTGGAGGTCATCTCCGCAAACCTTCAGGATGCAGTGCTGCGGATCGACGACATTGCGTATGTCCCGTCTGAGAATCGTTTTGCGACGATTGTGAACCGGTTTGACTGGTTGGGAGCCGGTGATGGTGCTCGGCGAAAGAAAGACTTCCAGCGCCGTCGCACCGCGTTGCGGTTTGATCGCGTTCTGAGTGCTCAGTTCAAAGGCATCAAGACAAGCGCGAAAAGTGACGTCGTCGAATTGCTGGCTGTGCAGTTCGAGGAAGCTGACAAACCCGAAGGCTACATCACGCTCGTTTTTGCCGGTGGTGGCGCGATCCGCCTCCATGTCGAGTGCATCGAGGCCGAAATGAGGGATATGGGGCCCGTCTGGAAAACGAAGAACTTGCCCGAGCATGAAGACGGCGACGAGGCCGCCGCCGACACTTAAACACCGTCAAAGGAAAATCCGGCATGGTCATGCGGCTGGACAGTGGTGCAGGGGATTTCGAGAAACGCTTCTCGGACCTGCTGACCGCCAAACGCGAGATCTCCGAAGATGTCGATGCTGTAGTCCGCGAAATCATCGATGACGTGCGCGCGCGCGGCGATGAGGCGCTGATCGAATTGACACAGCGTTTTGATCGCCTGGATTTGCGCAAGGCGGCCCTTCGCGTGGGCGAGGCGGAAATAGATGACGCAATAGCGCGTGTTGACGAACAAACCCGCGACGCGCTCGAATTTGCACATGATCGCATTTACGCTCATCACGAGCGGCAAAAGCCGAAAGATGATCTCTACGAGGATTCCACTGGCGCGACGCTTGGGTATCGATGGACGGCGGTAGCCGCGGCGGGTCTTTACGTGCCGGGTGGTACGGCGAGTTATCCAAGTTCGGTTTTGATGAACGCAGCGCCCGCACGTGTCGCCGGTGTGCCGAGAATCGCAATGGTCGTGCCGACGCCGGAGGGTGAGATTAACCCGCTCGTTCTCACCGCCGCACGGCTCGCTGGTGTTCAGGAAATCTATCGGGTAGGCGGCGCGCAGGCGATCGCGGCGCTGGCTTATGGTACGGAAACGATTTCTCCAGTTTCGGTGATTGTTGGTCCGGGGAACGCTTTTGTAGCGGCCGCCAAGCGGCAGGTGTTCGGCACCGTCGGCATAGACATGATTGCAGGACCGTCCGAGGTGCTGGTCGTTGCGGACGCGGAAAATGACCCGGACTGGATTGCGGCTGATCTCCTGGCCCAGGCAGAACATGATGTCTCGGCGCAATCGATCCTGGTGACCGATAATGCAGAGTTCGGGACGGCAGTCACCGAAGCGGTGGAGCGGCAACTCAAGATGCTCTCCCGCGGTGAAATTGCAGCACAGAGCTGGGAGCGATTCGGCGCGGTAATTGTCGTCGGTGACCTTGACGAGGTACCTGAACTCGTCGATCGGGTTGCGCCGGAGCATCTGGAGATCGCAACCGAGAACCCGGAATATCTTGCGGGGAAAATCCGAAACGCGGGAGCCATCTTCCTTGGTCGCCATACGCCTGAGGTGATCGGTGACTATGTGGCCGGACCAAATCACGTTCTGCCAACTGCACGCAGTGCGCGGTTCTCTTCGGGTCTTGGGGTCATCGATTTCATGAAGCGGTCTTCGATCCTCAAACTGACCCCGGATGCCCTCGCCAAACTTGCACCCTGCGCCATGACCCTGGCGAAAGCGGAGGGGCTTGACGCCCACAGTCGCTCGGTTGCCATTCGCCTCAACCGGGAGCGCTGAGGCATGGCTTGCACGACAAATGGTGCGGAGTGACGCCATGAGCGGCGGCGCTGAGAAACCCCAGGACCCGGCGCGACTTGTTGAGATCATCCTCGACGAGAATTCCGTCGGACGCAGAACCCCGGATGTCGAACATGAGCGTAAAGTCGCAATCTTCGATCTGCTTGAGGAGAATTCGTTTGCGCTTGAGGAACGTGATGAGGTTGGCCCTTACACGCTGCATATCTCCATAGCTGAGAACCGGCTTGTGTTCGCGGTGGGTGATGCCAAAGCCACACCCATTACCACTTTCATGCTCTCGCTTTCACCGTTCCGCAAGATCGTGAAGGACTACTTCATGGTGTGCGAGAGCTACTACGATGCCATCAAGACCGCCCCCCCGAGCCGAATTGAAGCGCTCGATATGGGGCGGCGCGGGCTGCACAATGAGGGCAGCCAGCTTCTGATGAAGCGTCTTGAAGGCAAGATCAACACGGATTTCGACACTGCGCGGCGGTTATTCACGCTGATTTGCGCGCTCCACTGGAAAGGCTAGCGACGTGGACGCGCCGAAATCCGGTGAACTGCCGAGCGCGGTTTTGTTTGCGTGCGGCATGAATGCGATTCGGTCTCCCATGGCGTCTGCGCTCATGCGCCACCTCACCAACTATCGGGTTTACGCAAAGTCCGCAGGCGTGCGTTCGGGGGAGAACGATCCTTTCGCGATATCGGTAATGGAAGAGATCGGCATCGATATTTCCGCGCATGAGCCGATTACCTTGTCGGAGTTGCATGACACTTTGTTTGATCTGGTTGTGACGCTGTCTCCCGAGGCTCATCACCAGGCGCTGGAGTTGACGCGGACGATGGCTGTGGATGTTGAGTATTGGCCGACGTTCGACCCGTCTCTGGCCAACGGCAGCCGGGAACAGATCATGGATGCTTATCGCTCTTGCCGGGATCAGCTGATGCAACGCATCAAGGATCGTTTCGAATTGGCCGGAGGACCGGTTGTCTAAATTGACCCCGGCTCAGCATTGGTTAAGGCAAAAAACGCCAACGGCCTTGATTTTGCATCCGCACGCGCCCATTGTCGCGCCGACGAGCCAGAGGGAAGGGAGATTTATGGCAAAAGAAGAATTGCTGGAGTTCCCCGGCGTGGTAACCGAGTTGCTTCCAAACGCCACATTCCGGGTGAAACTTGAGAATGAGCACGAAATCATCGCACATACCGCCGGACGCATGCGCAAGAACAGGATTCGTGTTCTCGCAGGTGACAAGGTTTTGGTAGAGATGACACCCTATGATCTCACCAAGGGCCGCATTACTTACCGCTTCAAATAGGCTCTCCGCGCGCGGAGGGACGTCGAAACGCGGCGCGGGAACGCGCACGCGCAAACGCGGTCGAGCTCCATCCGGCCGTCCCAAACTCATCCTTGCCAGCGCCTCGCCGCGCAGGCTCGCACTGCTGCAACAGGCCGGGATCGAACCTGATTTTCTCCGCCCCGCGTCGATCGACGAAACGCCGAAGAAGGGCGAAGTTCCGCGAACACTCGTGCGCCGTCTGGCGCGCGACAAGGCGGAAATGGCCTACGGTCTGGCGCTGAAGGACGAGCAATTGCGCGGAGCATATATTCTCACAGCCGATACGACCGTGGCGGTTGGGCGCCGCGTTCTGGCCAAGACGGACCTGCTTGATGAGGCAGCCGCTGCGCTGCAACTTATCTCGGGGCGTTCCCACAGGGTCTATACGGCCTTTTGTCTTGTTCTGCCGGGGGGCGAGATCCGCCATCAGGTGGTTGAAACGCGAGTGCGTATGAAGCGGCTGAGCAATGACGAAATGGAGAGCTATCTCGCATCCGGCGAGTGGCGAGGCAAGGCCGGAGCTTATGCCATTCAGGGGATTGCCGGTGCATTCGTGAAGAAGCTTGTCGGATCCTACACGAATGTCGTGGGATTGCCCCTGACCGAAGTCGTGAACATGCTGCAGGGGGAAGGGTTCCCGGTTGCGTTCAATTGGCTGAATTCGGCGGAGGTGGACGACGAATGAAACCCGTAGACAAAGCGCCAGGTGGCGGAGGCCCGGAAAAACGCGGACAGCCTCGTGTCCCAAAATGTGCGATGTGCAGCAAGCCGGTCGTCCAGGACTATCGGCCATTTTGTTCCAAGCGCTGTGCCGATATTGATCTTGGTCGTTGGCTCGATGGCCAGTATGCCATTCCAGGTGATCCGGCATCCCTGTCGGATGGAGATACGGATGACACCTAGACCGCCTATATGGGTGTGATTTTGAAGGCTCTCGGCCACACCGCCAACGCGACTCGACAGGACTTGAACGATTGCTTATAAGCCAAGCCGCCTTTGCCAGTTTGCGAGAAGGGACGGGTTTGCCGCCCGGCTCGGAAATAAGATGCAAGCAGGCGCGCCCAGGTAGCTCAGTTGGTAGAGCAGCGGACTGAAAATCCGCGTGTCGGTGGTTCGATTCCGCCCCTGGGCACCATTTTTTTAATGACTTAGCCCGTTTGAAATCCATTTCAATTTTTTCTTGCGTGAGTTTTGCGTGAAGCATTTGACGCTTATGAAACGCTAAGCCGTCTTAATACAACGAGTTCCGGCTGCTTTCCATTACGTTTACAAACACGGTTTGCTGCTTTAATCAGCCTTGATAATTCTGCAGCTGAATAATGCGTCGTGATCCTGCCAG
>DEIT01000176.1 GCA_002352635.1 Hyphomicrobiaceae bacterium UBA2767
TCCGCGCCTGGCTCTACAATCACCGTGTGTTCGGTCCGCCCCTGCAGCGCTGGCAGGAACACAAAGTGATCTCGGTGCGCGCCAGGATGGCGTCTGTTGGCGCAATGAGCGTCAGCTTTACCTATCTGGCCTTCTTCACTGATTTGTCCTGGCCGTGGTTATTGGCGACTGGTGTGCTGATGGCATATGGCGCCTGGTATGTCCTATCCAAATCAAGCAACCTCCCTGAGAACCGGACTGGCAAAGATTAGAGTCGATAGACGCGTGTCGCCGTGTCGTGGAAAAGCGCTGCTTTTTCGCTCACCGAATAGTCTTTTGTGAGTTTCTTGAAGGCATTCCAAACGACCGTGTAGCTGCAGCTCACCTTGTCCACCGGAAAATTGGATTCGAACATGCAACGCTCAACGCCAAATTGCTCGATGGTGTGCTCGAAATTACGCCGCGTCGCCTCCAGCAACTCATCACTTGTGGGCGGTACAGGGCGCTCGTGCCAGCCAAACCCGTTTATCTCCATATTGAGCCCACCCAGCTTGGCATAAACATTCGGGCAGGCGGCAAGTTCGTTTATCATTCCCCTCCAGTCCTCAAAAACCTCATCAGATTTGCCCGCATAAGGACCCACGCCAACGGGTCCACCAAAGTGGTCGAGTATGATTGTCGTATCCGGAAAGGCCTGTGCCAGGCTTGTCGCTTCGGCAATCTGCGGGTGGCAGCACCACACCTCGAAGCTGAGTTTTCGGGGTCCAAGATGGGTGAAGCCCGCGCGGAAATCATCGCGCAGCATGAGGTGTTGCGGCGGATTGCTGCGGTGATCGGCGACCAGCGGGTTCTCGTGCCAGAGCGTGCCGAGGCGAATGCCGCGAAAGCGTCCCTTTCCGGCATCGATTTGCGCATCAAGTACATCCGCCACTGCATCGCCGGTCTTGAGATCTGCAGTTCCAACAATGCCGGCCGCAATCCTATTGCGTGCTGTTTCGCCCGCGTCCGCCTGTTCGGCAATCCCCACAACAAATTCGGTTTCACCGACGCACCGGAACTCTTCCGGACCATCTTCCCTGAATTCTGCGCCGCACTCGATAAACACGGTAGAGACAATGTTGTGACCGCCGGATATATCTTCCGCGATTTCGTCCAACATGTAACAGGACTGGACACCGCCCTCGCGATATCTCCAGAGATGATGATGCGGGTCGCAGATCGGCAAGTCCGGCTCAAGCGCGTCCTCCTGAACCAACTCCAGCCATTCCTGATTTAACGATTGTTCGACCAACTGATCCTCCTGCCCATGCTTTGTGTTTAAGATTTCGCGCAAAATGCGAAAAATACCCACTCTGTAGCCCGTACTGACAACATATTGGCAATCGTGGCAAAAGCGCCACGATCACAACAATTTAACCACCCACTATATACTGCCAGTTGTATGCGCAACGGCGGTTTGGCATTGTGCGAACGATTCGAATGTATCGAATGTCAAAAAATCCAGCGATTTGCAGGATGTTGTCGAGCAGGGATTATCAACCATGAAAACGCTTGTTCGTGTTGCGTCGGTAGCGGTTTTCACGGCCGGGTTCGGCCTCCAGGCAGGCGCGGAACAGACAGCCGAGGGCGACTCCGGAGTTACCGCTTCTATTTCTGAACCGGCGACAACGGACGTCAAGGCGCCGGCAATTACTCAGGAAGAATTCAATCCGGCCGTTGCGGGGCTCGTCCATGAGGCGCTTGGGGAAACTCCTGATGGCGAGAGCCGAGAAGTGCTGGTTCATCAGGCATTGCGGGCATTTTATGCTGGCAGTCATGCGGCACCCATCTGGGTGAGTGAAAATGGACCCAATCAAAAGGCCCGTGACGCAGCAAAAGAAATTGCTTCAGCCGACGCATACGCTCTCGACCCAAAGGACTACGACCTGCCCGATGTCAGCAGCACCGCGCGCTCCCGCGAGGCGCTCGCCAAGCTCGAACTCAAAATGACCCGTGCGATGCTGAAATATGCCCATCACGCGAAAGCCGGGCGGATCAATCCGGCTAAGGTTGGGCATAGCCTCAATCATCCCAAGTCCCTAAAGAACCCTCGCGCGTTCCTGGAGCAGCTGCAGGCGGGTGACAACGCGGCAACCCTGTTGCGCGATTTGCATCCCAAACATCCACAATTTGTGCAGCTCAAGAAAAAACTCGCAGAACTGCGCGGCGGCGGCAGCGAAAAGCCGCGCACCAGGATTCCAGACGGTCCCGCGCTTCGCGTTGGCTCCTCTCATGAACATATTGCCCTGCTGCGAAAGCGGCTCGGCGTTGAGACTTCGGAGAATGGCGACGCGAACAAGTATGACAGCGTCCTGAAAGCCGCGGTAGTCAAGTTCCAGAAACAGAAGGGCCTGAAGCCGGATGGTGTTGTTGGCAACGGCACCCGCAATGCGTTCAATGGCAACTCGAGTGAGCAACTTATCGTTCGTGTCCTAACCAACATGGAGCGTTGGCGTTGGCTGCCCGACGATATGGACGGAGAAGCGGATATTTTCGTCTGGGCCAATATCCCTGAATTCCGAACCCGCGTTGTCAAGGCAGGCAACGTGGTGTTCGACGAACGGGTGATCGTCGGAAAAACCAACAAGAAAACACCGGTTTTCTCAGACGTGATGGAGTGGATTGAGTTCCACCCCACATGGTACGTGCCGAACTCCATCAAGGCGGAAGACATTGGCCCGAGCTTGCGGCGCACAACCAGTCGTGTGATGGAGCGCTATCATTTGAGGCTCAATTGCGGACGGCACGGTTCCGACTGGAAGACGATCGATTGGAACAAGGTCGACATTCGCAAATGCGCCGTCAGCCAGCCCCCAGGCGAGCGGAGCGTGCTCGGTGACTTCAAGTTCAAGTTTCCTAACGGCCACGACGTTTACATGCATGACACGCCGCAGAAGAAGCTGTTTGGCACGACTACCCGGACCTATAGCCACGGTTGTGTGCGCATACAGAACCCGCGTCGTATGGCTGAAGTTCTGCTTGAGCACGACAAGGGCATGCCATCGACGCGCATTGGCCAGATCCTGAAAGGTCCCAAGCGGCTGCATAAGGAAAACCTGAAGCGCCATGTGCCGGTTCACATCACATACTTCACCACCGTGTTCGACAAAGACGGAGTGTTCCAGGTCCGCTCCGACTATTACGGGCATGACCGGCGTTTGGCTCAGGCTCTTACAGGCAAGGGACACTTGTTGCCCGCACCGGCCATTGCCGCACCCCGCAAGCGTAAGCCGCGACGCACCAGAACGGCCCAGGAGACGCCCTGGACTAATGCATTCAGCGCAAACTAGTCTGCGATCCAGACAAAGAAAAACGCCGCGGGGCCTCCCGCGGCGTCTTCGTTCCAGCCAGTCAAGGTGAATACTGTCAGTTGGCCTCGATAACGTCGGCTTTCAGGCGTTCCAGCTCATCCTTGATGCGGAGTTTTTCACGCTTGAGTTCAGAGATGATCATAGTATCGACCGAAGGTCGGGCCATCTCATTCTCAATTTGCTGTTCTATCGCACGATGCTTGTCGGTCAATTCAGCGACATGTGCTCCAAGCGCCATTGGCTCCTCCGTAATAATCAGATTCGCAACCCTACAATTGTGACAAATCGACGAAAGATTGTCGAATCTGACAGGGAAATAAGGCACGTCTAAGGGGACGTCACTGCAGACAGCTGGACCTGCCCTTGCGCACATCGACGTTCGCCGCAATAATTCGACGTGAAGAAAGGTTCATGTTCCGAGGATGGTCGCAACTAAGAGGCATTGAATGGAGAATGAGGAGCGACGGCAGCTCCAGGAAACCCTGGCCAGACTGAAGCAGGAACATCGCGACCTTGACGGCGCGATTGACGCACTGGAAGCGTCAGGACACGGCGACCCGCTGCAACTCAAACGACTGAAGAAAAAGAAGCTTCACCTGAAAGACGAAATTTCACGGGTCGAAGACCAGCTTCTGCCTGATATCATTGCCTGATAGGGAGCAGACAAAGAGGCACTGTTGCAACCTGCGTTCGGCCTACTCTAGCCGTGCTTGCGTCGCGCCTTGCCCGCATACATGGCTCGATCCGCTCGCGCCATCGCGGTCGCATTTGTGTCGTTGTCGCGCAATTGCGTGGTGCCTGCCGTCAGAGACATAGGAATTTCCTTGCCCCCATATACCAGCGAACTGGATGCGAGCGCACGGGACAACTGGTCCGCTTTCTCTATTGCCGCCTTTTCATCGGCCCGGTGCAACAGGATCGCGAACTCATCACCACCGAGGCGGGCAACAACATCGGATCGGCGTACGCTGGCGAGAAGAATATCAGTCAGATGCATCAGCGCGGCATCACCCGTCGCGTGCCCGTGAATGTCGTTGATCGATTTGAAGTCATCGAGATCGATATAGATCAGACTGACATCGGTGCCGTGCCGTTTAACATATGCGAGTGTACGCTCCAGCTCACGGTCGAACCCGCGCCGGTTTAGGACCGGCAACAGAGCATCTTCGTCAACCTTGGTTTCCAGCTCGGTGACACGACGTTGCGCGGCAATAAGTTCATCTTTAACGCGATCAAGCTCAGCCACCAGCTCTCCGACCGCGGAACGCGCAGCAGGTGTCAGATCGCCCTTTGGTATATCGGGCAATTGCTGAGGAGCAGATGCCGTGCGCCGCGCAGACGTAACTTCATGCACCGGCGCCTGGCGTTCCACATCTTCCCGAATCGCTACTTTCTTGGCTTCTTTCGCCATATTCCCGCTATCCAAGCTCTTCGAATTGGCCCCGGTGCTGCAAAAACCCATCAGACGACTGCTTTGCGAAAATGTGGCCCGAAAGCCGTTAACAACCCGTTCACCTTGCCTGCCGGTTCACTAGTTTCCAACAGATGAGGGACCGCCTGCTTGCTAATCGATTCGCCACCCCTATAATCGCGCGCTTTCCGGGGTGAGGGAAAGACACAAACACTATGGGCAAATCCACACCGCTCGTCGGCATTATTATGGGATCACAGTCGGACTGGCCGACCATGCGCCATGCCGCTGAAGCTCTCGATGAATTGGAAGTCGCTTACGAATCGAGCATCGTTTCGGCGCATCGCACTCCCGACCGCCTTTACGACTATGCGAAAACGGCACAGAATCGCGGCCTTAAGGTCATTATTGCCGGCGCGGGCGGCGCCGCGCATCTGCCTGGCATGACCGCCGCTATGACGGCCCTGCCGGTACTTGGGGTCCCCGTCAAAAGCCGCTCACTGTCAGGCAACGACAGCCTGCTTTCTATCGTCCAGATGCCCGCGGGCGTTGCCGTTGGAACGCTCGCAATTGGTGATGCCGGCGCAACCAACGCCGGTCTGTTGGCAGCCCAAATCCTCGCACTTTCGGACACTGAACTTGCCGGGCGTCTTGCAGCCTGGCGCAAAGCGCGCACGGACGCGGTTGCCAAGAAACCTAAGGACGATGGCTAGCGGCCCCCTCACCCCCGGGAGCACGATCGGCATTCTCGGCGGGGGACAACTTGGCCGGATGCTTGCCATGGCTGCAGCCGAACTCGGGTTGAGTTGCCACATCTATTGCGATGAAGACAATGCACCAGCATTTGCGGTTTCCGCACATCAAACAGTCGGGGCCTATGACGATGAGGCGACCCTCCTGACCTTTGCCAAATCAGTGGATGTTGCCACGGTCGAGTTCGAAAATGTGCCTGCCGCGACCCTTGCAACGGTTGCGAAGGAGACGCCAGTCTATCCGCCACCACGCGCGCTGGAAGTCAGTCAGGACAGGCTTGCCGAAAAGACATTTGCAAGTGATCTCGGAATTGCCGTTGCTCCATACTGTGAAGTCACATCTATCGATGAGCTTGAGCAGGCGGTGCAATCGCTTGGGACGCCCACTTTACTGAAAACGCGGCGGTTGGGCTATGATGGCAAGGGTCAGGTGAAAATCTCGAACGGCACCAATCTCAACGAAGCATATGAGAGCCTGAACGGTGCCCCTGCGCTGCTTGAGAAATTTATCGGTTTTGACTGTGAGATCTCAGTGCTGGCTGTTCGAGGGCAGGATGGCGAGACCCGTTTTTATGACCCGTCTGAGAACCGTCATGAGAACCAGATCCTTGCCGAGGCGCGGGTGCCCGCACGGATTCCGGACCAGATCGCAGATGATGCCCGCGCCATTGCCCGACGACTCGTGGAGGCGCTTAACTATTGCGGTGTGCTGTGCGTGGAAATGTTCTATTGCGGCGATCAGGCCTCTGCACCGCTTATCGTCAATGAGATTGCCCCGCGCGTTCACAATTCCGGCCATTGGACGCTGGATGCCTGCATCATATCGCAATTCGAAAACCATATTCGCGCAGTGGCGGGCTGGCCACTCGGGGCGTGCGCGCGCCATTCCGATGCGGTCATGACCAATCTAATTGGCGACCAGGCAAGAGACTGGCCCGCACTCGCGGCTGAAGAAAATACCGGCCTGCATCTCTACGGAAAACGACAGATACGCCCCGGCCGCAAGATGGGGCACATCACGCGGCTGGTTGCTGGTTCCGGAGTTGAATAGAGAAGCGCCGGTTCAACGAATTGCCATTATTTACGGTGCATTCACCCCTTCCATGCTATGGACAAGGCTCCGCCCTTTTGTTACACGAAGCTCAATCAGGGTTGACCCGGTCGCTCTTGCGTTATCACGGGTGCCTACTGACTAGCGAAATTTGAGAGGAACTGACCGCGTGCAAGTCGTCGTCCGCGATAACAATGTTGATCAAGCGCTCAGAGCGCTGAAAAAGAAGATGCAGCGTGAAGGCATCTTCCGCGAAATGAAGCTTCGTAATTTCTACGAGAAACCGTCGGAAAAGCGGGCTCGCGAGAAAGCTGAAGCCATCCGTCGGGCACGCAAGCTTGCCCGCAAACGCGCGCAGCGTGAGAGCGGTGTTCAGCCCGCTAAGCCCGCTCGACCCGGAACCGCTCGGCGTTAAACGCCGATAGCGCGTTTCAGCTCCACTGCTTCTTTTCTGATCGTTGCAATATCTTCCGGCCGCGCTTTTGCGCGCCTAGGAGGAAACCATCTGCACGTGCGGATAGGGGATTGATACGCCTGCCTTGTCGAGGCTGTATTTGACGTCACGAATGAGATCCCACCTGCCCTGCCAGTAATCCTGCCGTTTGGTCCAGGCACGAAGCTCCAGATCGACCGAACTATCGCCGAGATTTTTCACATTCACCACGGGCGCCGGATCGTCGAGAACGCGCGCGTCCTTCTCCGCAAGCTTCAGAATAATCCCGCGCGCCTTGTCGATATCGTCGTCATAGGAAATGCCCACGACCAGATCGATACGCCGTGTGGGCAGCTTTGAATAGTTGGTGATGGTATCGGACCAGATTTTCGAGTTCGGAACCGCAATAAACAGCCCTTGCGCCGTCCGCATCCGCGTCATGAACATCCCGATTTCATCGACAGTACCGGAGACGGACGCGCATTCGATAAAATCACCAATCTTGAATGGACGCAGAAACAGCAGCATCAGCCCTGCGGCAACATTCTGCAGTGTGCCCTGAAGTGCCAGTCCGATGGCAAGACCCGCGGCACCGATAACAGCGATAATGCTTGTCGTCTGCACGCCAAATTCAGCGAGGACCAGAACAACCGTGAAGACCAGGATGGCATAGCGCACGATCTGCGACAGGACTGGAATGAGGGTCTTGTCGAACCGCTTTAATTTCTCCAGGCGATTGCGGATGATCCGGCTGACCCAGCTGGCAATGATGAAGCCGACGATCAGAATTGCGATTGCGCTGAATATGGTGACGGTATGCTCAAAACCGAACTTGAAAAGCTCGGATGCAAACGTCTTGTAGTCTTCTAGATTTTCAATTTCCTTCATCGCAGCCCCACTGCCCTGCGTTTCGCTATTTCTCTTACCACAATTGCCCCAAGCCGTTTCTTAGCACGGATTGGCAGCCGACAAAGGTCGAACCGGCGACGCACATCTGCATCACTATTTCAGGCCGGCAAGGAAGGCCCGCACTTTTTCCCAGGCGCCATGATCGAACAGATCAGAGTGGGCCCCGTCGGGGAAAAGCTCCAATGTCTTCGGTTCGTTTGCGGCGGCATAAACCTGCTTTCCCATTTCGACAGGGATTACACCATCCTGATCTCCGTGCAGCACGAGGACCGGCGCGCGAACCTTCGCCACGTGATCCAGATTTCGGAACTGGTCGGTCATGAGCAGGCCGAGCGGCAGGAAGAAATAGGTCCTCTTGCCGACATCCACGGTCGAGGTCAGTGGCGCTTCGAGGATGACTGCCCGGACCTGCTTTTGCGCACCAAGCCGGGTCGCCTGACCCGAGCCAAGCGACTCCCCATAAACGACAATTTTTTCAGCGGGCACCCCAAGCCCACGCAGATAATCATAGGCCAGCAACGCGTCGGCAACATTGTCGGCTTCCGTCGGGTGCCCTGAAGAACCGCCATAACCGCGATTATTGAGATAGTACACGCCTGAACCGTCCTCATGCATCGTTTCGATTTTGGAGGCACGGGCAGCCGCATTCCCGGCATTGCCATGAAAATACAGGATGGTCGGCTTGTCCCTCTTTGCCTTCGCGTACCAGGCTACAAGCGTCTCACCATCGGGGGTCTTGAGCTCAATCTCCTCCACGCCCGAAAGTCCGGCTTCAGCCGGCGTCTCCCGCATGGGGTCGGGGTAATACATGAACCACCGGTTGCCGAAATACGCGACCGCGCAAATCAGAACATATGCGCCGATAATCCAGGGGAGGTATTCCATGAGTTCTCGTTTGAAACTGATACGCAAACAACCAGTCCCTGTGCGCGTAGGCCTAGAGTGACTTGACGATATTCTCGGTCATCGCTTTGGCGTCGCCGAGGATCATCATGGTGTTGTCGCGGTAGAAAAGCGGATTGTCGACGCCTGCATAGCCGCTGGCGAGCGAGCGTTTGTTGAACATCACCGTGCCCGCCTTCCACACCTGCAGAACCGGCATGCCGTAGATGGGCGAGGATGGGTCGTCCTCAGCCGCCGGGTTGGTCACATCGTTGGCGCCAATGACATAGGCCACATCGGCTTGTGCGAAATCATTGTTGATGTCCTCAAGCTCGAAGACCTCGTCATAGGGCACGTTGGCTTCGGCCAGCAGCACGTTCATATGCCCCGGCATGCGGCCTGCAACCGGATGGATTGCATAGCTGACATCAACACCATGTTCCTTGAGTTCATTCGCCATTTCCCGCAGCGCGTGCTGGGCCTGCGCCACCGCCATGCCGTATCCCGGCACGATGATGACCTTGGAGGCGTTTTTGAGAATGAATGCCGCGTCGTCTGCGGAACCCTGTTTGATGGTACGTGGCACGCCGTCATCGTCTGCAGGACCTGCCGTCTCACCGCCAAAACCACCCAGGATCACCGAGATGAACGAGCGGTTCATGCCCTTGCACATGATGTAGGAAAGAATTGCCCCCGACGAACCGACCAGTGCACCGGTGATAATGAGCGCGGTATTGCCAAGGGTGAAACCGATGCCGGCCGCGGCCCAGCCCGAATAGGAGTTCAGCATCGATATGACGACCGGCATGTCGGCGCCACCGATAGGAATAATGATGAGCGCACCAAGTAGAAACGCAAGGCCCGCAATGAGCCAGAAATCGGCTTGCGCCTGCCCGACGACCAAACTGTAAATGAAAAAGACCAGTGCAGCCGCAACACCGATATTCACGATGTGCCGCGCTGGCAAAATAATAGGCGCGCCGCTCATGCGCCCGGAGAGTTTGAGGAAGGCGATGATCGAACCGGTAAATGTGATGGCACCGATGGCGGCGCCGAGCGACATCTCAACCAGGCTGGCTTTCTTGATATTCCCGAAGCTGCCGATATCGAAAGCATCCGGCGCATAGAAGGCTCCCGCGGCCACAAGCACTGCAGCCATGCCGACGAGTGAATGGAACGCGGCAACCAGTTCCGGCATCGCCGTCATCGGCACCTTGCGGGCGATGGTGGCACCGATGCCGCCGCCGACAGCAATGCCCGCAACCACCAGGATCCAACCGGTCAAATCTGCCGGAGGATGCGAGATGAGCGTGGTAGCGATGGCAATAGCCATGCCGGACATGCCGTACATGTTTCCCTGACGGCTGGTCTCCGGGCTCGACAGACCCCGCAGCGCCAGGATGAAGAGGACACCGGCGGCGAGATAGAGCAGCGCTGTGATATTTGCATCCATGGCGCGGCCCCTACTTCTTCTTCTGATACATGGCGAGCATGCGCTGGGTGACGAGGAAACCGCCGAAGATGTTCACGGAGGCCATGACAAGAGCGATGAAACCGAGGATGCGCGCCCACATGGGCCCGTCCGCGTCGCCGGCGAGCGAGACGCCTACCGCGAGCAATGCGCCGACTACAATGACCGATGATATGGCATTGGTAACCGACATGAGAGGTGTATGCAGGGCGGGCGTAACCGACCACACAACGTAATAGCCGATGAAGATGGCAAGAACGAAAATCGCCAGCCGGAATACGAAGGGATCGATATCCTCGCCGCTTGCGGCATATGCTGTAGAAAAAATGCTGGCGTCGAGGCCAGTCAGCACCGCGAGGGCCGCGCCTACCCCGAGGAGGGTGTACACTAGGCGGAACGACGTCATTTTTTCCCTCCCTTTCCTGTCAGCATTGCATGCACGAGCTTTCCGTCTTTGGCGACGAGCGTGCCCTTGATCACGTCGTCGTCCCAGTCGATTGCAAGCGCGCCCTTCTTCTCCTTGTCGAACATCAACGCGATGAAAGCCTGAAGGTTACGGGCATAAAGGCTTGAGGCATTGCCGGCGAGTTCGCCTGCGAGATTGGTCGCGCCCATAACTTTGACGCCCTTGTGCTCAACGGTTACGTCGGGCTTGGTCACGGCACAGTTGCCGCCGCGTTCAGCGGCCAGGTCGACGATGACCGAACCAGGTTTCATGCTTTCCACCATGGCCTTGGAAATCAGTTCCGGCGCGGGTCGGCCCGGAATAAGTGCGGTGGTTATGATAATGTCCTGACCCTGCACATGTTCAGAGACAAGTTTGGCCTGCTTCTTTTTGTAGGCAGCGGACATCTCTTTGGCGTAACCAGCCGAAGTTTCAGCCTCCTTGAATTCTTCATCCTCCACCGCGACGAATTTGGCGGCGAGTGATTCGACCTGCTCTTTGGTGCTGGGCCGCACGTCGGTGGCTGTAACGATCGCGCCAAGACGTTTGGCTGTCGCGATCGCCTGCAGTCCGGCAACGCCGACACCCATTATAAAAACCCTCGTGGCAGGAACCGTCCCCGCCGCCGTCATCATCATTGGGAAGGCACGGCCAAACCCGGCAGCCGCATCGATGACGGCCTTGTATCCGGCGAGATTGGCTTGTGAAGACAGTACATCCATGGACTGCGCGCGAGTGATGCGCGGCATGAATTCCATGGAAAAAACTGTGAGCCCCGTCTTTGCAAGCGTGCTCAAGCTTGCCTTGTCCGAAAACGGTTCGAGGATGCATGCCAGGATCGCGCCCTTGGCAACACCTTTTAAACTTGCAGCACTTGGACGACGCACGGTCAGAACGATATCGGCGCCTTTGAGCGTTTCAGCAGCGCTCTTCGCGACACTTGCTCCCGCTTCCTTAAACTCGGTATCGGAGAATTGAGATCCTGCACCCGCCCCAGCCTGCACGCGAACGCGAGCGCCAAGTGCGACGAATTTCTTGGCCGTTTCAGGCGACAGCGCGACGCGGTGCTCGCTCTTGTCCGCCTCGGCCGGGACCGCAATTGTGATCATGTCCGCTCCGTCGAAATCAGTCTGCACGACAATATGCGCGCCCGCTGGCCATCGCAGCCGTGGTGCAACTCGTTGGTTTGTGCCGACCCATCGAGAACAACCCGAAAAGGGCTACACAAGAAAAAGTGCCATTCCAACAAGCGTGACAATAACCACGACGCTGGTCGCAATCACAAGTTTGATGAACCAATTATAGGATTCCGTGTGCTGCTTCGAGTCCATTGCACGATGGCTTCCGGAAAATTCGACCCCCATTACAGCTCCCCTTTGCGTTTGAAGTCAGAAGTCGGTAATTCGATTAACATGTCCGCCAAGCGACCGGCAATCGGCGATTTACGAGAAAGGGCTGATTTGACGCGGCCGAAACTTCGTTCGCGTGCTAGAATTGCGCTGCTGGGGACTACAGGGATGGACCGTATGTTTCACCGTTTTATGCTTTGCGCAGGTCTTGTGCTGTTGCTGAATTCCGCGTCTGCACTTGCGGAAAATACGCCCAGCACCGTCGACGTTTGGAAATCGCCCAACTGCGGTTGCTGTTCGGGTTGGGTCAAACATATGAAATCCGCCGGTTACGCAGTAAAGGTGCAAGACACCGCACTCGGCATACTGGCGAAGATCAAACGTCAGGCCGGGCTTTCTCCAGACCTTCAGTCTTGCCATACGGCCAAGATCGGCGGCTACGTGATCGAAGGCCATGTACCCGCCGAAGACGTGGCGCGGTTGCTCAATGAAAAGCCGGACGCTGTTGGGCTGACAGTCCCAGGCATGCCGATTGGATCACCCGGCATGGATTTCGGACCGGACAAGGAACCCTATGACGTGTTGCTGGTGAAGAAAGACGGCACCAGAGAGGTCTTCGCAAAGCATTAGGGTTGGATCGGCAAATCCAACACCGGCTTGGTGGAACCTGTACATCCCACCGCCCCCTCACCGGCGAAAGCATAACCGTGGGGATGATGCACCGCTTTTGCCCGTCCTGCCTTATCTGCATAGACGAGCAGGAACTCGCTTTCCTCTATGTGCTCCTTTTTGTCCTCGTATACGCGGAGCATCGCGCCCGCCGTCTGCGGGGAAATACCCGGGACGGACAACGCTTGTTCTGGCCTGCCCTTCCATCCGACCAGACACAACGCCTGCCAGTCGCCGCCGTTCAGCACGCTGAAATTGCCACGGCCGGGCTCGGGCGAGAGTATGATTTTTTCAAGAAACGCGACGTCAGCGTCATCATAGTCAAATTCCGAAGCGAACTGCTCCAGATACCAGATAATGAAAAACGACCCGGCAATCAGGATCAGTGCAGCCAGGAAATAGGTTGCGATCCAGGGGATCGGGTATCGGGGTTTCGAACTTGCGGGAGACGCGCTCACGCGCTGAATACTCCGCTCACGCCTCCATCTCCTCAAGTTCCGTGATCAGGTCCTCGATAACCTTCAGCCCCATGGACCAGAAATCCGGATCGCTCGCGTCAAGACCGAAGGGTGCCAGAAGTTCCTTATGGTGCTTGGTCCCGCCCGCAGCCAGCATGTCGAGGTATTTTTCCGCAAACCCGTCGTCGGCCTTCTCGTAAACCGCATAAAGCGAATTCACCAGACACTCGCCAAATGCATAGGCGTAGACATAAAACGGCGAGTGGATGAAATGTGGGATGTAGCACCAGTAGGTTTCATACCCCGGCCTCAGATCGATGGCTGGGCCAAGGCTGCGGCCCTGTACATCGACCCAGATTTCGCCCAGACGTTCTGAGGTGAGTTCACCCTCTTTGCGCGCGATATGGACCTCGCGCTCAAAGGTATAAAAAGCGATCTGCCGCACCACCGTGTTGATCATATCCTCTACTTTTGAGGCAAGCAGCGCTTTGCGCTCACGAGGATTGTCCGCCCGGGCAAGCAGCTTCTTGAAGGTGAGCATCTCGCCAAATACACTCGCCGTCTCGGCCAACGTCAGCGGTGTAGGCGCCATAAGCGGCCCTTGCTTGGCCGCAAGCACCTGGTGCACGCCGTGGCCGAGCTCATGCGCCAAGGTCATCACATCACGAGGTTTGCCCTGATAGTTCATCAGAATGTAAGGGTGAGCACTCGGCACCGTGGGATGTGAAAATGCGCCAGGCGACTTGCCCTCGCGCACGGGCGCATCGATCCAGGATTTGTCGAAGAAATCCTTGGCAATCGATGCCATCTGCGGTGCAAACGCCCCATACGCATCAAGCACCAGCTGTTCAGCCTGCGCCCAGGCGATCACCTGTTGCGGCTGCTCCGGCAACGGTGCATTACGGTCCCAGTGGGCAAGCTTGTCCTGCCCCATCCATCGCGCCTTGAGCGCGTAGTAGCGGTGAGAAAGGCGCGGATACGCATCCTGCACCGCCGCGACCAGCGCATTGACCACCGGTCGTTCAACCCGGTTCGCCAGATGACGTGAATCGGCTACGTCTTCGAAGCCACGCCAGGTGTCGGAAATATCCTTGTCCTTGGCGAGCGTATTGGTGATGAGCGTAAACAACCGCAAATTTTCACCAAACACTTTGGCAAGCGCGTCCGCAGCCTCACGGCGTTTCGCCCCGTCGGCATCGAGCAGGCGGTTCAGTGTCGGCTCGATACTCAACTGTTCACCGCCGATATCGAATCGCAGCGCGGTAATGGTCTCATTGAACAGACGATTCCACGAACCGCGACCCGTCACTGACTTTTCATGGAACAGCTTCTCGATGTCATCAGAAAGCTGATAGGGCTTGGCTTTGCGCAAATCCTCAATCCAGGGAGTGTAGTGCGCAAGCGCATCGTCTTTCAGAGCAGCCTCGAGCACATCGTCATCGATGCGATTGAATTCGAGCGGGTAGAAGAGCAGCTTCGTCGTGATCGCAGTGAGCTTCTCCTGAATGTCGCCGTAAAATTTCGCGCATACCGGATCGGATGTATCGCCGGCATAGAGCAGCCCTGCATATGAGCCGACGCGGCCAAGCCGATCGCTCATCGCTTCGTAAGTGCGAACGCATGCCGCCAGTTCAGCCCCGCTATTCTCCGCGAGCGTTGAAAGGGTCCCCTGATATTGGTCCTGGAATTCTCCCGCCTCCTTTTCAAGCTGCGCGAGGTCGTCTGCGAGTTCCTGTGAATCAGGGCTGGCATAGAGGTCGGTCAGGTCCCATTCCGGCATCTGGCCCAGTTTGTCTTCGGTTTTTTCCGCAGCAGCACTCGGTGCGGTAGCGAACGGGCCATCGATTTCGACCGTTGCGATCTTGCTGTTGATGGTCATATCTCGGGTCATATTTGCAAACCCTTCAGGGACTCAAATTGTGTTGTGGGATTGGCTTCTAATGTGCGGCTCAAGCAGCACACCTTCAAGACGAGAACAATTAAAAAACGGAAATTTTAGGCATTCCGCGGTTTTTGAACCGGGTGGGCCCAAAATCGAACACCCGGTAAAGAGGTTTTTTACCATCTTCATCTAGCGTGTTCTGGCAAACCGGCCAAATTGTGTTCGCGGCATCGAGTTCAGCCGCATCAATAGAGACAGGTCCGGCTCTTGTTTTTTGTGTGTGAGTAAAGAGTAGTGAGTTCGCGTAATGGCCAAGTGCATTCTGATCGTCGATGACGATCCCGTCCAGCGTCGCATCCTCGAAGAAGCCGTTAAAACATTCGGACACGTGACCCTGACCGCAGAGTGCGGCGAGCAAGCGCTCGACGTACTCAAGGGCGAGGAAGGGACAAAAATCGACCTGATCCTGCTGGATTTGGTCATGCCTGGCCTTGACGGCATGGGCGTTCTCGACCGCCTCCGCCCCGATCCTTCCGCGCCACCTGTCATTGTGCAGACGGCCAACGGGAGCATCGATTCAGCGATCAATGCCATGCGCGCGGGTGCCACTGACTTCGTGGTGAAGCCCGTCAGCCCCGAACGCCTTGAAGTCTCGATCACCAATGCCTTGAAGATTTCATCGCTGCAGGTCGAAGTCACGCGAATCACTCGCAAAAGCGAGGGCAAACTCACATTTGACGACCTGATCGCCAGAGGTGAGCCGATGCGACGGGTGATTGGTCTCGGAAACCGCGCTGCGCAGTCTACTATTCCGGTTCTCATCGAAGGTGAAAGCGGCGTCGGCAAGGAACTGGTCGCCCGCGCAATCCAGGGCGAAAGCGAACGCGCCGGCAAACCGTTTGTTACCGTCAATTGCGGCGCAATTCCTGAAAACCTCGTGGAAAGCATCCTGTTTGGTCATGAAAAAGGGTCGTTTACCGGTGCCAGTTCGAAGCGCGACGGTAAATTCGCCGAGGCCGATGGCGGTACGCTGTTTCTGGATGAGGTCGGCGAATTACCGCTCGACGCCCAGGTAAAACTGTTGCGCGCGCTGCAGGAAGGCGAAGTTGACCCGGTCGGCGCAAAGCACCCCATCAAAGTTGATTTTCGGCTGATCTCCGCCACAAACCAGGACATGATCAAGCTCGTAAACACCGGAAAGTTTCGTGAGGACCTCTATTATCGGCTGAATGTGTTTCCGGTCTGGGTGCCGCCGCTGCGCGAGCGCATGGATGAAGTTCCCGAGCTGGTCAGTCATTTCATTGACCGGTTCGCATCAGAAGAAGGCAAGAAGATCGACGGCATCGAGCCTGATGCGCTCGACATGCTTCAGCGCTATCCCTGGCCCGGCAATGTGCGCCAGCTCGAAAATGCGGTGTTCCGCGCGGTAGTGCTCGCCGATCAACCGCTGCTTGGTATCAATGAATTTCCTCAGATTGCTGCACATGTCGATGGTTTCGAGGCGGTCCTGCCGCCCGCACCGCCACCGAAGGATGAAACGCCGGTGATCGAAGGCCCGGCGATGATAGGCGGTGAAGCTGCGGTTCCCACAACCATTTCCGTTGCAAACGGTAACGGGCGCGATGAGCTCGGCATCGCCGCCCTTGACGACAGCGGAAATGTACGCGCGCTCGAGGACATCGAGGCAGACATGATTCGTTTGGCGATCGGCCGGTATCGCGGCCACATGACTGAAATCGCCAAAAAACTGGGCATCGGACGCTCAACGCTTTACCGCAAAATGCGTGAATTCGGCCTTGAGGCTCCCACGGGATGACAAATCTACCCCCGCCATATGCAGGAATGTCACACCTGTGCCGAAAAATGCCACTCTTCACGGCTAATAACGCGTTCGTTGCTGGAAAAACAGGATCGCGCGTAATAGCTTTTGCATTGTCGTAAGTGGGGAGAGTTATCTAAGCCATTCTGTAAGAGGAGGGACGGATGAGGCTGCGATTGAGTATTGCGTACGGCTTGATCCTTGGATCGGTCCTAGTGGGACCTGCGCTGGCGGTGGAACCGGACGCGCCGGAGCACTTGATCACGCGCGGAGATGCAGTTCGGATTATCGTGCAGAATCGGCTCGGTGAGCCATTCCGCAACGAAACCGAATTTGAAAAGGCCGAACACGGGGCCTTGGTCGAATATTATGCCGATCAGGAGCATAAAACCGTTTGGGTCGATGAAAACGGCCTTAGACCCAAGGCACATCTTGTCATTCGGGAATTGCGGCGTGCCGGAAACTTCGGCCTCAACCCGGACGACTACGATCTGCCGGAAGAAATTATCCTCGCATCCAGCGACAAGACGCCAACAGCGCGCCTCGCTGAGTTCGAGCACAAATTGAGCCACGCGGTTCTGTCGTATGTACGACATGCGCGCGGCGGACGCATGGCACCGGGCTCCATCTCCGGCAATCTTGACCCAACGCTCGACCTTCCAGCCCCATTAGAGGTGATGGAGAAGCTTGAGGTGCTGGATGACCCTGCGCCTTATGTGCGGGATTTCCATCCCAAGCACCCACAGTTTGAGGCATTGCGGCAGGTTCTGTTGAAGATCCGCGGTGGAGCGGATGATGGCGAAAAGCGCATTGGTCTGCCCAATGGCCCGACCCTCAAACCTGGAATGAGCCACAAGCATGTGGCGGTGCTGCGGGAACGACTGAAGGTCCCCGTCGCAATGAAGAATGGTGAGCCGCTGCATCCTAAGGATGTTTACGACTCCGAGTTGGAAATCGCAGTCAAGAAATTCCAGAAGTCTCGCCGTCTGGGTACCGATGGCATTGTCGGACCGGGCACTCGTCGTGCACTGAACGGCGGAAGCGCTGTTCCGAAAAACCGTGAAAAGACAATCCTGGCCAATATGGAGCGCTGGCGCTGGATACCTGGTAGTCTCGACAAGCTCAATATCCGGGTAAACGTTCCGGAATATCGCTTCCGCGTGTTCGATGGCGACAAGGTCGTTCATACCGAGCGTGTGGTTGTCGGAAAGCTCAAGAACCAGACGCCGATTTTCTCTGACAAGATGGAATATCTGGTGTTTCACCCCTACTGGAACGTGCCGAATTCCATCAAGGTCAAGGAGCTCCTTCCTCATCTGAGGCGCGGCGGTGGCGGCGGCGGTGGATGGTTCAGCAGCGGTTATTCACGCCCGCGCATTCTGCAGGCCCACAACCTCTTTGTGAAATATCGCGGCCGCGAGATTGATGCATCGAGCGTCAATTGGAGCCGGGCGAACATCTCGAACTATCACTTCTATCAACCGCCAGGCGGCAAGAACGTGTTGGGTTTCGTGAAGTTCATGTTTCCCAACAAGCACTCGGTCTATATGCACGACACACCGACAAAAGGCCTGTTCAACCAGACCTCGCGTGCCTACAGCCATGGCTGTGTGCGCGTGCGCAACCCGCGCAAACTGGCCGAAGTCATTCTTTCACGTGACCGCGGCTGGTCGTCAGGCAATGTCGGCGCGGCCATCCAAAGAGGAAAGAATCAGCATGTGAATCTGAACAATCCGATTCCCGTTCACATGACCTATTTCACGGCCAAAGTCGAAAAAAGTGGAAAAATCACCTATTTTGGGGATATTTACGGACACGACGTTCGCATGGTTCGAGCCTTGAAATTGTAAATATATCAAAGCTTTAAGTGAATTTAGCGCATCCTGCTTCTTAGCAGGATGCGTTTATTCGTGTGTCTATGCCTTTTTTTCCTCGCAATTCCGAAGTTACTTTCGCTTAACCGTTCGATCCGATTCATCACGCTGATCCGGTTCTTTCCGGGTATGCTTGGGAATTGAGGGGTTGAACTGCGTTGGTAGGGAAACCGCACACCTCTAGTGCGGCAACGTCAGGAACCGGGGGAAATATTGCGAAACGCACTTGTGCGTGCAATTCGGGGGTTGATGCCGGTAGCCATTGGTTTGGCTTTTGCCGGTATTTCTGTTTGTGCCCACGCGAATGAAGATACCCGGTCGCTCACCTTCTACAACATCCATACCAAGGAAACGATGACCATCGTCTACAAGCGTGATGGTGAATTCGATGCGGAAGGTATGAAGCAGATCAATCATATGATGCGCGACTGGAGGCGCAACGAGCCGACCAAGATGGATCCCGAGCTCATCGATACGATCTGGCAAATCTACCAGGAAGTCGGTTCCGAAAAGCCCATTCATCTCGTCTCAGGCTACCGTTCCAAGAAAACCAATAATCGGTTGCGACGTCGTGGTGGCGGACAGGCGCGCAAGAGCCAGCACATCCTTGGCAAGGCTGCCGACATTCATTTCCCGGACGTCCCAGTCAAGAAACTGCGAAATTCGGCACTGGTGCGTGAGGTCGGGGGCGTCGGTTACTATCCGAAATCCGGCATACCCTTCGTTCATGTCGATACCGGGCGCGTGCGGCACTGGCCGCGCGTCCCGCGCCAGGAACTTGCACTGCTGTTTCCTGACGGCAAATCCAAGCATATTCCAAGGGACGGTCGGCCACTGACCAAACGCGATTCGATGATCGCTCTGGCCAAGCTGGACAAGAAGATCGACTCCTTCATCACCAAGAAGAGCAAAGTGAAGCTGCCGCCAAAGATGATGGTTGCCGGTTTCACGCCACCATCCCTGTCCTGGACCAAGGCCTCTCCCGAAACCACAGCGGCTTTGCCGAGAGAACAAGCACCGCTGCCACCGGCGGAGACTACAGCGTCACTCAAACCGCTTGTCGCTTCTTTGCCTGCAGCCGAGCCCACACCGGCTCAAGTGCCTGCTGCGGGGCCGCCTCAGATTGCTATCACGTCGCTTGACGAGGCGGAGCATCCTGAAGAACTGATCTTTGAGTTCACACCTGTGCTCCCGCTGATGGGTGACACACCAGTGAGCTCCGACCGTCAACTTGCGCAACTGACCGCCCCTGCCCTTATTGACGAGAACAGCTATTTGCTACGTGACGCAGAAGAGGGCTATTCAAAGTCTCTCGCGAAGGCCCTCGGATATACGCAACAAGCGTACGAAGCCGCTTATGTGACAGAAGAGCCGGTCCAGCAGAGTGCGCGTTCGGATGAGCGCAAACCGGTGCGCACCGCGAGCCGTTAAACCCGTCGCAGATACATAAACATCAATAATTTCGGATAGTTACTCTTCCGGCACCATGCCAAGCGCAACCATGTATGTCGCGAGCAAGGCTTCCTGCTCCTGGCGCTCATGCATGTCCTGTTTCCGCAACCGAATGACGGCGCGCAGGGTTTTTCCGTCAAAACCCGTCCCCTTTGCCTCGGCATAGACTTCTCGGATGTCCGCCGCGAGCGCGGCCTTCTCTTCCTCCAGCCGCTCGATGCGCTCGATAAAAGCGCGCAGTTGGTCGCGTGTTGAGCCTTGTAAATCTGACATGTGTATTCCGCTGGATTAGGTGCCTGAAACCGGCTGTTGATGGGGATCAAGAATTAGCCAGCGTCGGCGACACGATCAAGATCGCACCTGGAGTTATCCAGTGCTAAGCGCGGCGTTGTGCGTAAGGGTGGCGGACCGGTGGCATTACTCTTTCGGTCGAACTTCCTCGAAGCGGGCAAGTTTCTCGGCAGAAGCTTCTTTCTGGTGCTTCGCCTTCCATTCATCGTACGGCATGCCATAGACAATCTCACGGGACTGGTCCTTGGAGACGTCAATTCCCTTTTCGTTTGCCGCGTCCTTATACCAATTGGACAGGCAGTTTCGGCAAAATCCGGCCAGGTTCATCATGTCGATATTTTGCACATCGGCGTTGGTGCGCAAATGCTGCACCAGTCGGCGGAATACGGCTGCTTCAAGTTCTTCTGCAGTCTTGGCATCAATTTCTGGCATAGGCACAACTCCTACTGCGGCATGTAAAACTCAGACGTTTACGCGCCGACGTTCATATCCGCATTCGAACCATGATGGCAAATAGTGTTGAATCTGGCGCGAGCGTCAGGGGCATCGAACAATTCCTCCAGAATACGCGCAAGCCGTACCGCCCACGCCTTCTGGCCTTCCTCCTCGCGCACGAGGTCTTGTCTGATTTCGATCAGCGCATGGGCCAAACCGCGTTGCGTCCCGTGGCGGTATAGGCAGTCACCCTTGAGTTCACCCGTATAGGGCACATTCTCATCTGCCAGTATGTCAGGTTCTGACTGCAAGGCTCTCAGCAACGGCAC
>DEIT01000098.1 GCA_002352635.1 Hyphomicrobiaceae bacterium UBA2767
TCGACTTCGCGGGAGATGAGTCCATAGGAGACGTAACCCAGTCCCGAGCCGCCATACTCTTCAGGCAGGGTTGCGGCGAGCAGGCCGAGTTCGCCCATCTCGCGCATGATATCAACGTCGAAATTCTCGTCGCGGAAGGCGTCGAGTACACGCGGCATCAGCTTGTCCTGGGCATAGCGCTGCGCATTGTCGCGGACCATGCGTTCTTCCTCAGTCAACTGGCCATCGAGGTCCAGTGGGTCCGTCCAGTCAAATTTGACCTTTGATGACGACATTTCCTTTTTGCGCGCTGGCTCACTCATAGTTTCCTCACTCGCGAAATATGGATCGGGTTGGTCTATTCTATCGCACGATGCGGTAGCGCACGATACGGTTATTACCACTGTCTGCAAACCAGATGTCGTTACCCCGAATGACGACCCCTTCTGGTGTCGTAAATTCTCCAGGACCTTTTCCACGTTTTCCGGACCCGATTACGGCAACAAAACCGCCATCGGGCCCGATGACCTTGATTGAGTGAGTGTTCTTGTCCGCAACCACAAGCAACCCATCATCGGTCATGTCCTGATACCGCGGACCGCTGAATTTATAGGCGTCGCCGCCCAATATCTTTTTGACCTTCAGGTCTTTCGACATCAATACCATGCGATCATTGCCGGCGTCGGCAACCCAGAATGATCCGTTTCGGTCGGAAATTACGTCATGAGGCGCACTGAGACCCTTGGCCTCTGCAACCACCTTGCCATTTTCATAGACAACGATGTTTCCACTACCGGCACCGGTCGCATAGATGCGTCCGCCGGAACGCGCAAACACGCCTTCAGGCGCATAGATACCACCCTCAATCACACCGGTTTTTTTGCCGCTTGCGCCGTTGAGATCATAGATGACGATCCTGTCGTTTCCCGTATCGGCAACATATAGGCTCCCGTCGGGTCCGACATGGGCGTCGTGTGGTGCGGAAAGATCGTCCTTTTCGCCAATGGCGCCGACGATCTGAAGAGAATGCGCGTCGAGTACGCTAACACGGTCGTGGCCGAGGTCGGCGACGTACAGATATTTGCCGGTCGGCGAGAGATCGATGTCATGCGGGTTGGAGAGTTCAGGCTCACTGGCGCTAACAAATTCAACTTTGAAGTCTGCAGCAGAAACGCCCGTGGGCAGCAACAGTACCAGCGCAACAAACAACCATCTCCACATCAACTCATACCTTTCAACCTGTCGGTCACTTTCAGCGCGAAGGAATAGGAGAGCGCCACTTCCTTGAGCCGGTCAAACCGGCCCGAAGCACCACCATGACCTGCGTCCATATTCGTTTTCAGCAGCACCAACAGATCATTTTCCTTCAGCGCTCGTAGCTTCGCGACCCATTTGGCTGGCTCCCAGTAGGTAACGCGGGGATCGGTGAGCCCGGCCAGCGCGATAATGTTGGGATAGCTTTGTGACGTTACATTGTCATAGGGCGAGTAGTCGGTGATGTTTTCGTAAGCCTGCCTGTCCTCGATCGGATTGCCCCATTCGGGCCATTCGGGTGGCGTCAGGGGAAGCGTGTCGTCGAGCATTGTATTGAGCACATCCACGAACGGCACCTCTGCCATGACGCCGGCAAACAGGTCAGGCGCCATGTTGGCAACAGCCCCCATCAACATTCCGCCGGCACTCCCACCGTGGGCAACGATTTGGCCACGCGATGTAAAGCCTTCGTTCGCCAAATGCTCGCCGGCGGAAATGAAATCCTTGAAGGTGTTTGTCTTGGACAGGCCTCGGCCATCCCGGTACCAGCGGTACCCTTTGTCCTTACCGCCGCGAATATGCGCGATGGCGTAAACGAAACCCCGATCCACCAGACTCAAACAGTTGGTGTTGAAGCTCGCGGGGATGGAAATCCCGTAAGCGCCATATCCATAGAGCAGGAGCGGAGCCGATCCGTCGAGCGGCGTATCCTTGCGATAAAGAAGTGAAACCGGAACCTCTTCGCCATCATGGGCCGGAGCCATGATGCGGCGGGTGACGTAGGCATCGGGATCATGTCCGCTTGGCACTTCCTGCGTCTTGCGCAATGTGCGTTCGCGGTTCTTCACGTCATAATCGAACACCTGCGCCGGTGTCGTCATAGAGGAATAGGTGAAGCGCAAACTCGACGTGTCATATTCGTAGCCGGATGACAGACCGAGCGAATAGGCATCCTCTTCAAATGCAATTGCGTGTTCGGACCCGTCAGCGAACTGCCGAATGATGATGCGGGGCAGGCCATCCTCCCGCTCCAACCTGACGAGATGGTTGCTGTAGGGAATCACATCGAGAATAAGGCGTCCCGTGCGATGTGCCTCGATTTCACTCCACTGCGCCTTGCCCGGTGTGTCGAGCGGCGCCTCGACAATCTTGAAATCCTCCGCGCCATCCGCGTTCGTCAGGATGATGAGTTTTTCGCCGTGATGTTCGACCGAATATTCGTGGCCGATTTCACGCGCCGCCACCAGACGGGGTTCTGCCTCCGGTTCGTTTGCATCGAGTATCCTGATTTCAGATGTCTGATGGTCATGGGCGTCAATAACGATAAAGGCGCGGCTTTGGGTCATGCCGACGCCAACGAAGAATCCGGGATCGGCCTCTTCATAGACGAGCACGTCCTTCTCAGGTGCTGTGCCTAACGTGTGACGGAATATCTGGCGTGGGCGATGATTTTCATCGAGCCGGGAATAGAACAGCGTCTTCCCGTCATTCGCCCAGACGGCTCCGCCGGCAGTATCGGGGATGGGCGCGCCGACTTCTTCGCCGGTCGCCGCATCGAGAACGCGTACCGCATAATACTCCGAGCCGTTGGTATCGCTGGCATAGGCCACGAGTTTATGGTTGGGGCTATGCGCCACACCGCCAATTCTGAAATAGGCATGGGGCTCGGCGAGCTTGTTGGCATCGAGTAAAACCTGATCGTCTCCGCCCTCTCGTGGGCGCCGGCAAAAGAGCGGGTGCTGGCCTCCTGTCACGAAGCGCGTGAAATAGGAAAAGGCTCCATCGGGCGAGGGTACGCTTGAGTCATCTTCCTTGATGCGGCCCTTCATTTCCTGAAACAGCGCTTCTTGCAACTTCTCCGTTTCGGACATGGCCGCAGCCGTATAAGCGTTTTCCGCTTCAAGAACGGAGCGGATATCGGTATCCAGCACCGACGGGTCACGCATCACTTCCTGCCAGTTGTCCGCTCGCAGCCAGGCATAGTTGTCGATGCGTGTGATGCCGTGGCGAGTGTCTTCAACGGGTCTGACATCCGCGACAGGCGGTTGGGGCAAGGCGGCATTTTTGTTCATTGGGTGAGGCTCGATATTGGGAAGAGGAGAATTACTCTTCGTCTTCTTCTTTATGATTCAGCGCTACCCCATTGATGCAGTAGCGCAGGCCCGTCGGCTCAGGGCCATCAGGAAAGACATGACCCAAATGAGAGTCACACGAGGCGCAGCGCACTTCAGTCCGCCGGCTGAACAGCTTGTTGTCTTCGTGCTCACTCAACGCTTCGTCGCTGTGCGGTGCCGTGAAGCTCGGCCAGCCCGTTCCGGAATCAAACTTGTGATCTGACGAAAACAGCGGATCCCCGCAGCAGATACACACAAACGTGCCTTCCTTCTTCGTCGCATTGTAGGGATGGGAAAAGGGTGGTTCGGTGGCATGTAACCGCGTCACCTGGTATTGCTCGGCAGTTAGCTGCTGGCGCCATTCTGTGTCCGGCTTGTCGACTTTTGGCTGTTTACTTTTCGTGCTCATAACGCTTTCCTCAGACCAACGGCCGCCTCATGCAATGCAATAAAAAGTTGTGCGACTGTGGATTTTCAATTCAAAGTTGTTCTAACCGCAGGCACGCACATATTAGCATTCGCCGACGTCAAAAACAGCAGCCTGCGGTCACATTGCCTTGTGGATGTCGTGCCATCGAATTCCGGTTTATCCAAGTCAAACTTGATAGATTGCGCGAATCTGCGAACATTTCCGTCATTGCGAATCACTCTGTACCCGTTTCGCAGTCATCGATCAGGCGTTATCGTAGGTCGAAACACCTACTCGGACATGTAGCTACGTGCCCAAAAGGGGGAGGGGCGTCGCGTGCTTTATGGGAGTCTTGGACTGGTCCTTATGTGTTTTTGGCTGGTGCTGTCCGGTCATTACACAGCGATCACGATTCCGGCGGGGATACTTTCAGTTATCGGCGTAGTGGCACTTTCTCGCCGCATGGACATCGCAGATGAAGAAGGGCATTCCATCCATCTTCTGCCGGGTGCCGTCACCTACTGGCCTTGGCTCGCCAAAGAGATCGCAAAATCGGCTTGGGATGTCACAAAAATCATCCTCAATCCAAAATTGCCTATCTCACCAACACTGATCAGGGTGCGGGCAAGCCAGCGCTCAGCCGCCGGCCTTGCGACCTATGCCAACTCGATCACCCTGACACCCGGTACGATTACAGCACGCGTCAGCGGTCAGGAGTTTCTTATTCACGCGGTCACCCGATCGGGAGCCGAAGATCTTGCCGAAGGGACAATGGACAGGCGTGTCAAAAAATTCGAGGGCAGCAAATGATACTTGCGGTGGCCTGTATCGCGGTTCTGGTTGCGCTTGGACTTGGGGTCCTGAGGGCGTTGCGCGGCCCAACCGTCTTTGATCGTGTGCTCGCGGGTAATGCTATCGGCACCGGCGCCATCATGTTGCTTGCGCTGATCGGATTTCTTACCGGACGGCCTGAGTTTCTCGACATCGGTATTCTTTATGCGCTGCTCAACATCATCGGGACGCTGGCCGTTCTGAAATTCTTCCGTTACGGCGACCTGAGCCATCCGGGTGGCGAGGAGCCGGAGGAATCGTGATGGCAGCGGCATTGGAAATCATTGGCGGCCTTCTCATACTCGCTGGCGCGTTCTTTTTTGTCGTCGGTGCAATTGGGATCTACCGGATGCCCGATGTTTTTACCCGTATGCATGCGGCTGGAATTTCTGACACCGTCGGTGCGGGGCTTTTGCTCATAGGCATGATGTTTCTGGCAAGCTCCGGATTCGAGGATGGCTTCTATTTCGTAGTGGCGAAGCTCGGGATTATCCTGGCAACAATTGTGTTCAC
>DEIT01000207.1:0-631 GCA_002352635.1 Hyphomicrobiaceae bacterium UBA2767
CCGGCCCCCCAAAAGGGTGCCGGTTTTTCTTGAGGTGCATAAGACATGCAGAGCCAGAACATACGCATCCGGTTGAAAGCGTTCGATCATCGCGTTCTCGATGTGTCGACGAAGGAAATCGTGAATACGGCAAAACGGACCGGTGCGGAGGTGCGCGGACCTATCCCATTGCCCACTCGGATCGAGAAATTCACGGTGAACCGGTCGCCGCATGTCAACAAGAAGAGTCGTGAGCAGTTTGAGATGCGTACGCATAAAAGGCTGCTCGATATTATTGATCCGACGCCGCAGACGGTGGACGCGCTGATGAAGCTCGACCTGGCCGCTGGCGTTGATGTGGAAATCAAACTCTAGCGCCCTTTTGACAGGCGTCATTGGAGAATGAAGCGATGCGCTCAGGCGTCATAGCACGCAAGGTCGGAATGACCCGCCTCTTCACCGAGGCGGGCGAGCATATTCCTGTGACCGTGCTGCAGCTCAATAACTGTCAGGTGCTTGGCCACCGGACTGAAGAAAAGAACGGTTATACCGCCCTGCAATTAGGCGCAGGTACGGCCAAGGTGAAGAATGTATCGCGTGCTCAACGTGGTCATTTTGCCATTGCCAAGGTCGAGCCGAAGCGCCGGGTGGC
>DEIT01000207.1:706-1410 GCA_002352635.1 Hyphomicrobiaceae bacterium UBA2767
CAGTATCGGCAAGGGCTTTGCCGGTGCAATGAAGCGGCACGGATTTAGTGGTTTGCGCGCCTCTCACGGTGTGTCCATCAGTCACCGCAGCCATGGTTCGACCGGTCAATGTCAGGATCCGGGCAAGGTGTTCAAGGGCAAGAAGATGGCCGGCCACATGGGCAGTGAACGGGTCACGACACTCAACCTCAGAGTGGTCAAGACTGACCCTGAGCGCGGGTTGATCATGGTTCGTGGCGCGGTTCCTGGTGCCAAGGGTGGCTGGATCATGCTGCGCGACGCGATCAAGAAGGCTCTCCCCGACGATGTTCCCACGCCTGGCGCCTTCCGGGGCGGCAACGGCGGTGGCGCAAAGCCCAAGGCTGAGAATGAAGATGACGCTGGCGAAATTCCGGAGGCGGTAGAGGCCACGGAAGCGGCGGAGACGGCGGCTGAAGCGAGCGCCGACGCTCCTGTTGAGGACGCTCAGGCCAAAGATGCCGGGGATGCCAAGGACGGCGGCGACGAGACCAAAGAAGAAGGTCAGGACAAATGAAGGCCGACGTAACCACATTGGAAGCCAAAAAGGCTGGCACCGTCGAATTGTCGGACAGTGTCTTCGGCCTCGAGCCGCGTGCTGATATCCTTCATCGTATGGTGCGTTATCAGCTTGCCAAGCGGCGTTCTGGTACCGTGTCCGTACAGGGCCGGGCTGACGTAACCGG
>DEIT01000207.1:1548-2652 GCA_002352635.1 Hyphomicrobiaceae bacterium UBA2767
GAGCTGGAGGAAAACTTCTCGCTTGCGGCACGCAACATCGTTGGTGTTGACGTACTGCCGATACAGGGCATCAACGTTTACGACATTTTGCGCCGCGACAAACTGGTGCTGACCAAGGCGGCGCTCGAAGCATTGGAGGCGCGTTTCAAATGAACCGGCTCAAGGCATATGACGTGATTGTCAGCCCATCCATCACAGAGAAATCGACGATGGTGTCGGAGCACAACCAGGTGGTTTTCAATGTGCGCCGCAAGGCAACGAAGCCGGAAATCCGCGCCGCTGTCGAGCAGCTGTTTAATGTGAAAGTCAAAGCGGTCAATACCCTGAACCGCAAAGGCAAGATCAAACGGTTCAAAGGCGTTCTGGGCAAGCGCTCGGATATCAAGAAGGCCATTGTAACGCTCGAAGATGGCCAGAGCATCGACGTAACGACCGGACTTTAGGCAAGAGTTATCCCATGGCACTGAAAACATTCAAACCCATCACGCCCGGTCTGCGAAGCCTTGTTCTGGTCGACCGCAGCCATCTTTGGAAGGGCAAGCCGGTCAAGGGCCTGACAGAGGGGCTGACCCAAAAAGGCGGCCGCAACAATGCCGGCCGTATCACCGCGCGCCGGCGTGGCGGCGGACATAAGCGGCTCTATCGTGTGGTCGACTTCAAGCGAACGAAAGTCGACATGGAGGCAACCATTGAGCGGATCGAATATGATCCGAACCGGTCGGCCTTCATCGCGTTGCTGCGTTATGAAGATGGAACCCAGAACTACATTCTGGCGCCGCAGCGCGTATCCGTGGGCGACAAGGTCATTTCCGGTGAGCAGGTCGACGTCAAGCCTGGCAATGCCATGCCGCTCGCCAATACGCCCATCGGGACGATTGTGCACAATGTCGAGATGAAGCGCGGCAAGGGCGGACAGATCGCCCGCGCAGCCGGAACGTTTGTACAGCTTGTGGGCCGCGACTCGGGTTATGCCATTTTGCGCCTCAAATCAGGCGAAACACGCATGGTGCGGGCGGAGTGTATGGCGACAGTCGGTGCGGTTTCCAATCCTGACAACTCCAATATCAAACTCGGGAAGGCGGGACGCAAACGCTGGATGGGCAA
>DEIT01000207.1:2784-3844 GCA_002352635.1 Hyphomicrobiaceae bacterium UBA2767
TGCGGAAGAAGAGATAGGAGTTCGCCAGTGTCACGTTCGGTTTGGAAAGGTCCGTTTGTGGACGGATATCTGCTCAAGAAGGCAGAGACGGCGCGCGCAAGCGCCTCCAACGCGGTTATCAAGATATGGAGCCGGCGTTCGACGGTTCTGCCCCAGTTCGTCGGACTGACATTCGGTGTGCATAACGGGCAAAAACACATTCCGGTGCTGGTTACCGAAGACATGGTTGGTCACAAGTTCGGCGAGTTTGCGCCGACCCGGACCTACTTTGGTCACACCGCCGACAGGAAGGCCAGAAGGACTTGACGGATGGGTAAAACCAAACGCGAACGCGTATTGCCAGAGAATGAAGCGAAAGCGGTCACGCGTCTGATGCGGGTGTCGCCGCAAAAGCTCAATCTCGTCGCGCAGCTTATTCGCGGCAAGAAGGTGGAAACAGCACTTGCTGATCTCACTTTTTCTCGCCGTCGGATTGCCGATGAGGTGAAGAAAACGCTGCAGTCGGCAATCGCGAATGCTGAGAATAACCATGATCTGGACGTGGACTCGCTTGTCGTTGCACAAGCATTTGTCGGCAAGAATCTGGTGATGAAACGCTGGAAACCACGTGCCCGCGGCCGGGTTGGACGCATCTTGAAACCGTTTTCGCAGCTGACCGTTGTGGTCAGACAAGTTGAGGAGACCGCCTAAAATGGGTCAAAAGGTAAATCCGATCGGCCTGAGGCTGGGCATCAACCGAACCTGGGATTCGCGCTGGTACGCGGACAAGGGGGAGTATGGAAAGCTCCTGCACGAGGACATCAAGATCCGCGATCATGTGCTCAATTCGCGCAGTCAGGCGGGAATTTCGAGGGTCATCATCGAGCGGCCTCACAAAAAGTGCCGCATTTCCGTGCATACCGCGCGCCCGGGTATTCTGATCGGCAAGAAGGGTACGGACATCGAGAAACTGCGCCTGGAGCTGTCTTCGATGACGGAATCCGATGTGCAGTTGAATATTGTTGAAGTTCGCAAGCCTGAAATCGACGCTACCCTGATTGCTGAAGGTATCGCTCAGCAG
>DEIT01000207.1:3989-15782 GCA_002352635.1 Hyphomicrobiaceae bacterium UBA2767
GCATTGGGCCGGACCGCTTACGGCATCATCGGCATCAAGGTCTGGGTCTTCAAGGGTGAGATCATGGAGCACGATCCGATGGCGCAGGAACGCCGTACGATCGATGCGCAGGAAAGCGGACGGATGCGCGGCGAAGGCGCAGGCGGCAAGGGACCAGCCAAGGCACCAGCCAAGGCATCAGCCTAAGGGCGTGTTGAGCAAGAGGATTTGAACAATGCTGCAACCGAAGCGGACAAAGTTTCGCAAGATGCAGAAAGGCCGTATCAAGGGCGTCGCCAAGGGTGGCTGGTCGCTGAACTTTGGCTCATTCGGGCTGAAAGCTCAGGTTCCATCACGGGTGACCGCGCGTCAGATCGAGGCTGCGCGACGGGCGATGACCAGGCATATGAAGCGTGCGGGTCGCGTGTGGATTCGTATTTTCCCCGACGTGCCCGTGTCGAAGAAACCGACCGAAGTTCGCATGGGCAAGGGCAAAGGCGCACCGGAATTCTGGTGCGCGAAGGTCAAGCCGGGGCGGATCATGTTCGAAATCGATGGCGTTACCGAGCCAGTGGCGCGAGAGGCGCTGCGTTTAGGAGCGGCAAAATTGCCGCTTAAAACCAAGATCGTGGCTCGTTTGACCGACGCATAGAGCGTTCGGGTGAGGTAGAGACAATGAAGGCGAGTGACTTGCAGGCAATGACGCCAGACCAGCTTGATGATGAGCTGGAGCAACTGAAGAAAGAGCAGTTCAATCTGCGCTTTCAGACGGCGAGCGGCCAGCTTGAGAATACAGCACGGATACGTCAGGTCCGCCGCGATATCGCGCGGATCAGAACCATCGGTCATGCAAAACGGGCCGAGGCAGCCAACGCAGCCTCGAAAGGATAACGACCCATGCCAAAGCGAATTCTTCAAGGAACCGTCGTCAGTGACGCCAACGACAAGACGATCGTGGTGCGCGTCGAACGACGCTTCACACACCCGCTCTACAAAAAAACGGTGCGGCGCAGCAAAAAATATCATGCCCATGACGAGGCGAATTCAGCCAAGTCGGGTGATCAGGTCCGAATTCAGGAGTGTCCGCCCATATCGAAGAACAAGCGCTGGACGCTTGTGGCGGGCTGACGGAACAGAGCAATAAAATGCCGAATGTGCGAAATGCGCATCGGGCGAATGATGTTGGCGGAACGCCAAAGGAATAAAGGGCAAGTGCCATGATACAGATGCAGACCAATCTCGATGTCGCCGATAATTCAGGCGCCCGTCGAGTTCAGTGCATCAAGGTGTTGGGCGGTTCGAAGCGCAAATACGCCTCGATCGGGGACACCATTGTTGTCTCCGTCAAGGAAGCGATCCCGCGTGGTCGCGTGAAAAAGGGCGATGTGTTGCGCGCCGTGGTGGTGCGGACTGCAAAAGGTGTGCGGCGTCAGGACGGCAGCCTTATTCGGTTCGATCGCAATGCGGCAGTACTGGTGAACCCCCAGGGCGAACCGATCGGCACACGCATCTTTGGACCCGTTACTCGTGAGTTGCGCGCGCGCAAGCAGATGAAGATCGTGTCGTTGGCGCCGGAGGTTTTGTGAGCATGGCTAAGCTGAAGATCAGAAAAGGCGACCATGTGGTGGTCGTCGCCGGTAAGGACAAGAACAAGAACGGCGAAGTTCTGAAGATGATGCCCAAGGAGAATCGCGCCCTGGTGCGGGGCGTGAATATGGTGAAGAAGCATCAACGCCAGACACCGCAGCAGGAAGGTGGAATCGTCACCCGTGAAGCGCCGGTGCATATTTCGAATTTGGCGTTGGAGGACCCGAAGGACGGCAAGCCGACTCGGGTCGGATACAAGGTTTTGAAGGATGGCAGGAAAGTGCGTTTTGCGAAACGTTCCGGGGAGGTGATCGATGGCTGATCGATACACGCCGCGCCTCAAGCAGCATTACGATGAAGCACTGCGCGAGGAACTGACCAAGGAATTCGGTTACGCGAACCCGATGCAGGTGCCGCGGCTCGACAAGGTCGTGCTCAATATGGGCATCGGTGAAGGTGTGGCCGACTCAAAGAAAGTGCAGACAGCAGCCGACGATCTGGCGCTGATTGCGGGTCAAAAGCCGGTCATTGCCAAGGCACGCAAGTCAATCGCGACATACAAGTTGCGCGAAGGAATGCCCGTCGGCGTCAAGGTTACGCTGCGGAAAAACCAAATGTATGACTTCGTAGACCGGCTGGTCACCATCGCGCTCCCGCGCGTTCGTGACTTCCGCGGTTTGAGTCCCAAGAGTTTCGATGGGCGCGGAAATTTCGCGCTCGGCATCAAGGAGCACATCGTGTTTCCCGAGATCGACTATGACAAGGTCTCGGACATCTGGGGCATGGACGTCATCGTTTGCACCACCGCGCCGACAGATGACGAAGCGCGATCGCTGCTGAAAGGTTTCAATTTCCCGTTCCGGACCTAGCGACGAACGAGGCGGGTCTGGACGCAAGGAGACGAAAGAATGGCCAAGAAAAGCTCTGTTGAGCGCAACTCAAAAAGACGCAGAATGGCGGCGAAATTCGGAAGCCGCCGGGAACGTCTGAAAGAAATTGCGAGTGATCGCGATCTTCCTGCTGAAGATCGTTTTGCCGCGCGCCTGAAGCTTGCGGAACTGCCGCGCAACTCGTCGACGGTGCGCATTCGCAATCGCTGCGAAGTAACGGGCCGCCCGCGCGGATTTTACCGCAAGTTGAAGATGTCCCGTATTTCGCTGCGTGAATTGGCCTCTCAGGGTTTGATACCCGGAATGATCAAGTCGAGCTGGTAGGAGATCGCGTCCCATGACGATGACTGACCCACTTGGGGATATGCTGACCCGGATCCGTAATGCACAAATGCGGGCCAAGTCCAAGGTCGCGACGCCAGCTTCCAGGCTGCGGGGTAACGTCCTCGACGTCCTGCAGGAAGAAGGCTTTATCCGTGGTTACACGCAGATAGAGTATCAGGGCGGCAAAGCGGAATTCGAGATCGAGCTGAAGTACTATGACGGCAGACCCGTGATTAAGGAATTACAGCGCGTGTCGACCCCGGGCCGACGCGTCTATTCCTCGGTTCGAAATCTGCCGACGATTGCGAACGGCCTTGGTCTCACAATTTTGTCCACGCCAAAAGGCGTGATGTCGGATGCGAAGGCGCGCGCGGAAAACGTGGGCGGTGAGGTTTTATGCAGCGTATTCTAGCCATACTCGGCAAGTCTGCGCGCTTCGAGAAAGCAAAGGGTTAGTCATGTCTCGGACTGGAGCTAGAGCGGTCCCCGTACCGGACGGCGTCAATGCGAACATTGACGGCCAACGCGTGTCCATCAAGGGGCCGAAAGGCGAGCTGTCCGCCGTCCTTGTGGACGACGTAGAGCTTAAAATGACTGATGACGGGATCAAGCTGACCCCGCGCGGTGAGACCAAACGCATCAGATCGATGTGGGGCATGTCGCGTACTCAGGTCGCCAATCTGATTGAAGGCGTATCAAACGGCTTCGAGAAGAAGCTGGAAATCGTTGGTGTCGGTTATCGTGCACAGATGCAGGGCAAGACGTTGCAACTTCAGCTCGGGCTGAGCCATGACGTCAAATATCCTATTCCCGAAGGGATTAATGTCGCCTGTCCGTCACAAACCGAGATTGTCATTTCCGGGATCGACAAACAGAAAGTCGGGCAGGTTGCGGCGGAAATTCGCCGCTTCAGACCGCCGGAACCCTATAAGGGCAAAGGCATCCGGTATGCGGGTGAGTATATCTTCCGCAAAGAAGGCAAGAAGAAATAGCGGAGCTGGAGATGAGCGAGTCCAGAAAAAATACGGTGCGACGCACCAACAGGGTCAGGCTTGCGCTGCGGCGTGTATCGCGAGGGCGGCCGCGTCTGTCGGTGTTCCGCTCCTCCAAGCACATCTATGCGCAGGTGATCGATGATGCGCAGGGCAAAACACTCGCCTCCGCCTCATCCATGGAAAAGGATTTACGGAAATCCATGCCCAAGGGATCTGATGTCAGCGCTGCAGAGGCGATCGGCAAACTGATTGCGGAGCGCGCTGTGAAAGCCGGGGTCAAGGACGTGGTTTTTGATCGCGGCGGGTATATCTATCATGGCCGGGTCAAAGCCCTGGCGGAAGGCGCGCGCGAAGGCGGGCTGAATTTTTAGAGAGATCGGTTAGAGAAAAAGGAACACTCAAAGTGGGACGCAAGCCGGGACATTCACGAGGCCGTCAGCACGGTCGCGAAGAACGCGACAGCGAATTCGTCGACAAGCTGGTCCATATCAACCGTGTCGCCAAGGTCGTCAAAGGCGGACGGCGGTTCGGCTTTGCCGCACTCGTGGTCGTGGGAGACCAAAAGGGGCGGGTTGGCTTCGGTAAGGGCAAGGCGCGCGAAGTGCCGGAAGCAATCCGCAAGGCAGCAGATGCGGCAAAGAACAACCTTATTCGGGTACCATTGCGCGAAGGCCGCACGCTGCATCACGACGTGTATGGTCGTCATGGAGCAGGCAAGATCATTCTCAGGGCGGCGCCTCCTGGTACCGGTATCATTGCCGGCGGTCCAATCCGTGCGGTGTTCGAGACGCTTGGCGTTCAGGATGTGGTTGCAAAATCGCTCGGCAGTTCCAACCCTTACAATATGGTCCGCGCCGCATTTGCGGCCCTGAAGGATCAGGACAGCCCACGTGGTGTCGCGGCGAGACGTGGCAAGAAAGCCAGTGAAATCGTTGCGCGCCGCCGTGATGGCATTGATTCACCCGAAGCAGCAGAAGCTTAGAGCTGCGGGTGGAATAGACAGAATTAAGGACTGGGAACGATGGCAGAAAATAAGTCCGGAAAGACCGTAACGGTTGAGCAGATCGGGAGTCCGATCCGCCGGCCGAAAGACCAGCGAGCGACTCTGGTTGGTCTTGGCCTGAACAAGGTTGGCCGGCGGCGCACGCTGAGCGATACGCCGGCAGTGCGTGGTATGATCGGCAAGGTCCATCACCTCGTTCGCGTCATCGACGAATAGGCTTAAGGATTTAGCTCCATGCGATTGAATGAACTCAGAGATAATCCCGGCGCAACGCAGACCCGAAAACGGGTTGGCCGCGGCATCGGCTCCGGCAAGGGCAAGACGGCCGGGCGAGGGCATAAGGGTCAGAAATCCCGCTCGGGTGTAGCCATTAAAGGTTTTGAAGGCGGGCAGATGCCTATTCACCGCCGCCTGCCGAAGCGCGGCTTCAACAATATCTTTTCCAAGGACTTCAACGAGGTCAATGTTGGCCGCTTGCAGGCAGCCATCGACAAGAAGACTCTGGACCCCAAGAAGCCGGTTACCGTCGAGGCGCTTGCCGCTGCCGGCATCATCCGGCGCGTCAGGGACGGCGTTCGGCTGCTTGGTCAAGGAGAATTGAAGACAAAGTTGACCATCGAGGTTACGGGTGCGTCAGCGGGTGCCGTGAAGGCTGTTGAGAAAGCCGGCGGTTCAGTTGCAATCGTTGAAATGCCTAATCGCGAGCCCAAACCTAAGCCCCCGGAAAGCAAAGCAAAACCAGCTGCCGCCGCGGATAAGGGCGCGGCATCACCTGAGGAGAAGCCTGCGGCTGCAAAAGCAAAGCCGGCGGAAGAAACCAAAGCCAAATCAGCGAGCAGTAAGACGGCGGCCAAAAAGCCGGCTAAATCTTCGGCAAAATCGTCCGCCAAGACGACGAAGAAGGACTCCTAACCCCAGTGCGGATCAGGTCATAAGGTTCTAACCCAGACCACATCCGCAGGAGCGCACACATGGCATCTGCTGCAGAACAACTGGTTTCCAATCTGAACTTCTCCGCCTTTTCAAAGGCGACGGAGCTCAAGCAACGAATCTGGTTCACGCTAGGCGCTTTGCTGATCTATCGACTCGGCACCTATATCCCGATTCCCGGGATCGACCCGCAGGCGCTCGCTGACATTTTCCGTCAGCAGCAGGGCGGGATCCTGGGCATGTTCAACATGTTTGCCGGGGGTGCAGTCGGACGAATGGCGATTTTCGCCCTCAACATCATGCCCTACATCTCGGCATCGATCATCATTCAGCTGCTGACGACCGTGTCGCCTCATCTTGAACAGCTGAAGAAGGAAGGTGAGCAGGGGCGCAAGCAGATAAATCAGTATACCCGTTACGGTACGGTCTTCCTTGCGACGCTGCAGGGCTACGGCATTGCCGTGGGGCTCGAGGGCGCTGGAAATATTGTCACGGATCCGGGGCTGTTTTTCCGGATAACGACCGTGATCACGCTGGTTGGCGGTACGGTATTTCTGATGTGGCTCGGCGAACAGATCACCGCGCGCGGCGTAGGCAACGGCATTTCGCTGATCATCTTCGCTGGAATTGTTGCGGAACTCCCCTCGGCTATTGTGGGGACCTTCGAACTGGGCCGGCAGGGTGCGCTTTCAACCCCATTGATCCTGGGTATTCTGGTGATGGCAGTTCTGGTTATTGCATTCATCGTGTTCATGGAGCGCGCACAGCGGCGTCTGCTAGTGCAGTATCCAAAACGACAGATGGGCAATCGGATGTTTCAGGGCGATTCCTCGCATCTGCCGCTCAAGCTCAATACTGCCGGTGTTATCCCGCCGATCTTTGCGTCGTCCCTGCTATTGCTGCCGGTAACGATTGCGAACTTTTCCGCGGGCCAAGGCCCCGATTGGCTCACTTCCATCACGGCTCTGGTGGGCCACGGCCAACCGCTCTACATCGTGCTGTATGTGGCAATGATCGTGTTTTTTGCCTTTTTCTACACCGCGGTCGTGTTTAATCCGGCGGATACAGCCGACAATTTGAAGAAGTATGGCGGGTTTATTCCCGGTATTCGCCCTGGTGAGCGAACGGCTGAATACATCGATTATGTTCTCACCCGGATCACGGTGGTTGGCGCGGCCTATCTGGCTATCGTGTGCGTCATTCCGGAGATGCTCATATCCTATGCTGCTGTACCGTTCTATTTCGGCGGAACGTCGCTGCTGATCGTCGTTTCTGTGACGATGGATACGGTTGCACAGGTCCAGAGCCATCTGCTCGCCCATCAATATGAAGGGTTGATCAAGAAGTCCAAGCTGGGGGGCAAGCGGCGCGGATGAACTTTATCGTCTTCGGACCGCCGGGTGCCGGCAAGGGTACCCAGGCAAGGATACTTGGAGAGGCGCGCGGGCTGGTTCAGCTGTCAACAGGCGATATGCTGCGTGCGGCCGTAGCCGCAGGTACAGACATCGGCAAACAGGCGAAGGACATTATAGAGAAGGGTAATCTGGTCTCAGACGATCTTGTCATCAGTATCATTTCCGACCGCATCGATGAGCCCGATTGCGCCGACGGATTTATCCTCGACGGATTTCCGCGCACGGTGGCCCAGGCTGAAGCGCTGGATGTGCTTTTGAAGGAAAAGGCTAAGACGCTGGATGCCGTTATTGAGATCAAGGTTGATGACGAGCTTTTGGTGGAGCGGATCACTGGACGGTTTACCTGCGCCAAGTGTGGCGAGGGTTATCACGACACGTTTCATCGTCCGATGAAGGACGGTATTTGCGACAAATGCGGCGGCACCGAGTTTAGCCGGCGCAAGGATGACAATGAAGAGACTGTACGGAGCCGCCTTGAGGCATACCACGAGCAGACGTCGCCGCTTGTGGGATATTACGGCGGAACAGGCAGAATGAAATCGGTTGATGGAGCGCAAGATATCAGTTCCGTCAAAAAACAAATCGAGGAGGCGCTGGCGGGACTGTAAAACGGAAGCAATGCAAATGATTTCAGCCGTTTACGGGTTGACGAAATCGGCGGGAATCCGGTAGAAAACGTCAATCTTGTACTGGAAAAACAAATCGGACCCGGGGAATGTGGCAGCTCCCGGCAGCCGGATTGTTGCGTTTGGTGAATTAACGTTCCGTTTCAACAGCTTAGATCCGTCGCGCACAGCGTCCACGGGAGATTGAACAGTGGCCCGAATTGCAGGTGTAAACATCCCGACCAACAAGCGTGTCGAGATTGCACTGACTTACATTCACGGTATTGGCCGTCACTACGCGAAGGAAATCTGCTCAAAGGCATCGATTCCCTTCGAGCGGCGCGTCAATGAGCTTTCTGAGCAGGAAGTAATTCAGATCCGCGAACTGATCGACCACGACTATATGGTCGAAGGGGACTTGCGGCGCGACGTTGCGATGAACATCAAGCGATTGATGGATCTGGGTTGCTATCGGGGGCTTCGCCATCGCCGTGGCCTGCCGGTTAGGGGCCAGCGTACCCATACCAACGCTCGTACCCGCAAGGGTCCTGCCAAACCGATCTCGGGCAGGAAGAAATAGTTAGAGGATTGATCCGCCCCGTATTGCGCATGGAAATGGCGCGATGTCGGGAATAGGCGAGAGGCTTGAGAATGGCTAAGGAAACCCGCGTCAAGCGCCGGGAGAAAAAGAACATCACCTCTGGCGTGGCGCATGTCAGTGCGACGTTCAACAACACCATGATCACGATTACCGATGCGCAGGGGAATGCGATTTCCTGGTCCTCGGCAGGTGCTCAGGGGTTCAAGGGGTCGCGCAAATCCACACCATTTGCCGCGCAGATGGCGGCGGAGGATGCTGCCAAAAAGGCGATGGAACACGGCATGAAGAATCTGGAGGTCGAGGTGCGCGGTCCCGGTTCGGGCCGGGAGTCGGCGCTTCGTGCCCTGCAAGCGGCAGGTTTCACGATCACGTCGATCCGCGACGTCACGCCTATCCCGCACAATGGATGCAGGCCGCGCAAGCGGCGCCGCGTCTAAAGCGTATTTTAGTGCCGCTCAACTGACCTGTTGCGGCAACTCGTTGATCGATTGCGTTTCAAAGCCCGCCTTCCCGGCGCTGGAATGCAGAAAACAAAAAGGGTGCTTAGGTGCTTCAGAAAAACTGGCAAGATCTGATTAAGCCTACAAAGCTGAACATCACTGCGGGTCGCGATCCACAGCGTACAGCCGTTGTTATCGCCGAGCCGCTCGAGCGGGGCTTTGGTTTGACGCTTGGAAACTCGCTGCGGCGGGTGTTGCTGTCCTCGTTGCAGGGGGCGGCGATCACGTCCGTTCAGATTGACGGCGTTTTGCACGAATTCTCCTCTATCGCGGGTGTACGCGAAGACGTGACGAACATCGTGCTCAACATCAAGGAAATCGCACTTCGGCAGCATGCTGAAGGACCCCGGCGCCTTGTTCTGAAAAAGGAAGGTCCAAGCGTCGCAACGGCTGGCGACATTGAGGGTACCGCGGATGTGGATATCCTGAACCCGGATCATGTGATCTGCACGCTCGACGAAGGTGCATCGATCCGTATGGAGTTTGTCACCGATATCGGCAAGGGTTATGTCGCAGCTGACCGCAATCGGCCGGACGATGCACCAATTGGTCTTATTCCCGTCGACAGCCTGTTCAGTCCGGTGACCAAGGTGTCTTATCGGGTCGAGAATACCCGTGAAGGGCAAATCCTCGATTACGACAAGCTGATCATGGATGTTGAAACCGATGGCTCGGTTACACCGGACGACTCCGTGGCGCTCGCCGCACGCATTCTGCAGGATCAGCTCGGCATCTTCGTGAATTTCGAGGAACCCGAGAAGGAGACTGTCGAGGAACGCCAACCGGAATTGGAATTCAGTGCTGCCCTTCTCAAGAAGGTGGACGAATTGGAACTTTCGGTCCGGTCCGCAAACTGCCTGAAGAACGACAATATCGTTTACATTGGCGATCTGATCCAGAAGACGGAAGCGGAAATGCTTCGGACACCGAACTTCGGACGAAAATCGCTGAACGAAATCAAGGAAGTGCTCGCTGGGATGGGGCTGCACCTCGGCATGGAAGTGCCGAACTGGCCGCCTGAAAACATCGAGGAACTGGCGAAGCGTTTTGAGGATCATTACTAAATAACACAGACGTTTCGTCAGAAGCGTTCGCGGAAGAGAGTAGAGAAATGCGTCATCGTCGAGCCGGCCGCCGGCTGAACCGGACAGCAAGTCATCGTCGAGCCCTGTTTGCGAACATGGCCGCGGCGCTGATCAAGCACGAGCAGATCGTGACAACGTTGCCGAAGGCAAAAGAGTTACGGCGCTTCGCGGATCGTATGATCACACTGGCCAAGCGCGGCAATCTTCATTCACGCCGTCTCGCAGTCGCGCGCATTCGCGATGAGGCGATGGTCAAGAAACTGTTCGACATCCTGGGACCGCGCTACAAGGAGCGGTCAGGTGGTTACACCCGTGTGCTGAAGGCGGGATATCGTTACGGCGACTCCGCGCCCATGGCGGTGATCGAATTGGTTGACCGCGACCTTGATGCCAAGGGTCAGGATTCAGGTCCAACGCAATTTACGGACGAGGACGATGATGCTGGTGAGCAAGCAGCCGCGTAACAGCATAAAACCAGTAAGTATTTGTATGGGGCGGCGTCAGGGCCGCCCTTTTTTGTCTGAACCGGTCTGGTCAGGTAAACGTGTTGTGGCGTCTACATCTTTGAAGCGTCACGCCGAAAGCCATATGATCGCAGCAGACAAAACGAGGACGGAAAATTGAACACACTCTCGATCAGAGCTTTTTCCGCAATTGCAGCTCTCATACTTCTCGCTGGAATGTCGCTTGCCGACCTTGCAGAGGCACAGCAGCGGCAAGTGCCGTCAGGTCAGGCGCAGGTCAAGCTCTCCTACGCCCCTGTGGTCAAGCGCGCTGCACCCGCCGTGGTCAATGTGTACGTCCGCCGAAAAGTGCGGGTGCGGTCTTCGCCATTCGCCAATGATCCTTTTTTCAGCCGTTTCTTCGGCGGCGGGTTCGGGATGCCGCGCGAGCGTGTCCAAAGCTCTCTTGGCTCCGGCGTGATCGTCAGCCCCGATGGTGTCATCGTCACCAACCATCACGTGATCAAGGCGCGGGGCGAGGCCAAGATCAAGGTTGCATTGGCAGACAAACGCGAATTTCCAGCGCGGGTCATTTTGAAAGATGAACGCACCGACTTGGCCGTGCTCAGGCTCGATGCGCCGGGCGTTACCTTTCCATATCTGAAGTTTGAGGATTCTGAAGGGTTGGAAGTCGGCGATATCGTGCTTGCAATAGGCAATCCCTTCGGCGTTGGCCAGACGGTCACAAGCGGCATCGTCTCGGCATTGGCCCGCACCCAGGTCGGCGTGGCTGACTACAAATTCTTCATTCAAACCGATGCGGCAATCAATCCTGGCAATTCGGGCGGCGCGCTTGTCGATATGGCCGGCCGGCTCGTAGGGGTGAACACCGCGATCTATTCGCGCAGCGGCGGGTCATTGGGCATCGGCTTCGCAATTCCGTCGAACATGGTCCGTCAGGTTGTGGTCTCCGCATTGCGCGGCAAGAGCGTCAAGCGTCCATGGTTCGGGGCCAAGTTGCAAAAGGTCACGCCTGACATTGCGGAGTCCCTCGGGCTCGACAGGCCGGCCGGCGCATTGGTGCAGCAGGTCCACAAGAGCAGCCCGGCGCACAAGGCAAAACTGCGCCCGGGAGATGTCATCGTTCAGGTCAGCGAAAAGAGCGTGGCTGACCCCGAAGCATTCCGCTACCGGTTCTCGACAAGGCCGCTTGGTGGCTCCGTACCGCTTCTCGTGATGCGGGAAGGCGGCAAGATTTCGGTAACCGTATCGCTTGAAGAGGCACCGGAGACGCCGCCGCGAAATGAGACGGAGGTGGACGGGCGAAACCCCTTTGCCGGGGCACGAGTTGCCAACCTGTCGCCAGCGCTGACGGAAGAATTGTCGATCGATGAGGAAGCCTATGGTGTGATTGTACTCGATGTGCGGCGCGGCAC
>DEIT01000207.1:15811-16021 GCA_002352635.1 Hyphomicrobiaceae bacterium UBA2767
AACGGAAAACGCATCAAGTCTGTCTCCCAGTTCTCGGAGGTTGTGAAGCATAGTGCCCGGCAGTGGCGGGTTAGCCTCAAGCGCAACGGGCGCATACTCAACGTCGTAATCGGCGGATGAGAACGGTAGGGGGCTGAAAATGCGCGCTCCAAAAACAGCGTCCCTTTTCGAGGCCGGCGGACTTGCGGATGCCGCTCCGCGGCCACTTGC
>DEIT01000207.1:16170-18766 GCA_002352635.1 Hyphomicrobiaceae bacterium UBA2767
GAACAGCTTTCAGCCATTCACACTGGCGTGCAGGATTTGCGCAAGGTGTTCGAGGGCGCGCGCGCACGCAGAAGCGATGGCGTCGGCACCGTGTTGTTCATTGATGAGGTTCATCGCTTCAACCGCGCGCAGCAGGACTCGTTTTTGCCGGTTATGGAGGACGGGACGATCGTTCTCGTCGGGGCGACCACGGAAAACCCCTCGTTTGAGTTGAATTCGGCACTCTTGTCCCGCGCTAGTGTTCTTACGTTGAACCGGCTGGAGGATGAGGCTCTGGAGGTGCTGCTCACCCGTGCTGAGGCGGAGGAGGGACGCGCGCTGCCGCTCGAAGACAAGGCACGTGAAGCTCTCAAAAACATGGCTGATGGTGATGGCCGCAGCCTGCTCAACATGACGGAAGAGATTTTCCTCGCAACACAGCCGAACGCATCGGCTCTTGATCTCGCTGCTATGACCGCGCTGGTTCAGCGACGGGCACCGCTCTACGACAAGGGACAAGACGGTCACTACAATCTCATCAGCGCGCTGCACAAATCCGTGCGCGGTTCTGATCCGGATGCGGCGCTCTACTGGCTAGCGCGCATGCTGGCCGGCGGTGAGGACCCGCTCTACATCGGCCGCCGCCTCGTGCGAATGGCGGTCGAGGACATTGGCATGGCGGATCCGCAGGCCCTTGTTCACGCAAATGCGGCGAAAGACGCCTACCATTTTCTTGGCAGCCCCGAAGGTGAATTGGCGCTTGCGCAAACGGCCGTCTATCTCGCGATGGCTCCGAAATCCAATGCCTCTTATGTGGCATTCAAGGCAGCATCGCGCATGGCGCGTGAAGAAGGATCTCTGCCGCCACCCAAACATATCCTGAATGCACCCACTGATCTGATGAAGCAGCAAGGATACGGCGCCGGGTATGAGTATGATCATGACGCGCAGGCCGGTGTCTCCGGTCAGAATTATTTCCCGGACGGCGCGGCGCGCCAGGATTTCTACCAACCTACCGACAGGGGGCTTGAACGCGAAATCTCCGAACGGCTGACGGCATGGCGGAAGTTGCGGGCCACGCGAGGGCAGGGCGCATGAAAACGGTTTTGATGGTCGCACTCGGCGGAGCGACTGGTGCGGTTGCGCGCTATCTTGTTGGCGTCGGAGCGACACGTTTCATTGGTGCAGGTTTCCCCTGGGGAACACTGATTGTGAATATAGTTGGCTCGTTCATAATGGGTGCCCTCATAGCAGCTCTTGCCCTGCGCTACTCCGTATCAAATGAAATGCGTGCGTTCCTGGCTGTGGGGATCCTCGGTGGTTTCACGACTTTTTCCGCCTTTTCGCTGGACTTCGCCGTCCTGATGGAGCGGAAAGACTTCGGGCTCGCAATGCTCTATCTCGGTTCGTCGGTAGGATTGTCCATTCTCGCACTCTTTGCCGGACTGAGCGTCGCGCGGACTGTGTTCCAATGAGCAACGTCAATCTGGTGGAAGTGTCCTCAGGCGACGCTGGTATGCGGCTGGACCGCTGGTTCCGTACGCACTATCCCGCTCTCAAACACGGTCAGCTTCAAAAATTGCTGCGTACCGGGCAGATCAGGGTAGATGGCGGACGCGCCAAGGCCAATGCACGACTTGAGGAGGGGCAGACGGTTCGCGTGCCACCGATGGATCGTGCGACGGCGAAGGCTGAAACCTCTGCAGCTGGCATCTCGCTGGATGACGCGCGGTTCGTCCAGAGCCTCGTCATCCACAAGGATGACCGTGTCCTGGCCATCAACAAACCGCCGGGCCTTGCGGTTCAGGGTGGGACCAAGACGCGACGTCATCTCGACGCGCTTCTCGACGGCTTGAAATTCAAGGAGAGCGAGCGGCCTCGCCTTGTCCACCGGCTGGACAAGGATACGAGTGGGGTGCTGCTGCTCGCGCGAGACCGGAAGACGGCAGCAGCGCTTGGCGACGCATTGAAGGCACGCGAGGCGACCAAAACCTATTGGGGGTTGATCAAGGGTGTCCCTTCACCGGATCGAGGCGAAATCGCCCTGCCACTCATAAAAAAAGGTGGTGCACAGGCTGAGCGCATGCACGTTGCCGATGAAGACGAAGACGATGCACAACATGCCGTATCCCGCTATGCGGTGATTGATGTGGCGGGACGTAAATTTTGCTGGGCTGCCTTGTGGCCGCTCACTGGCCGTACCCATCAGTTGCGCGTGCATATGGCGGCAATTGGCCACCCGATCATCGGGGATGGAAAATATGGCGGACAAGATGCCCATCCAGGCGGCGAGATTGGAAATATGCTCCATCTGCACGCCCGGGAAATCGATATCCCGCACCCGGCGGGCGGGCGGTTGAAGGTATCTGCGCCCTTGCCCGAACATATGCTCAAGACGTGGAAGCTGTTGAACTTTGATCCCAAGCTGGCCATGGATGAATTCGAGGGTGCGGTTTAACCGGTGACGCGACGTCTCATCATATTCGATTGCGATGGAACACTGGTGGACAGCCAGCATCTCATTGTTGCCGCCATGGAGCAGGCCTTTGACGCCGTGCGCCGGCCTCCGCCACCACGAAATGCCATCCTCGGCGTGGTCGGGTTGTCGCTGCCGGAA
>DEIT01000207.1:18835-19462 GCA_002352635.1 Hyphomicrobiaceae bacterium UBA2767
TGTTGCGCCAGGATCCAAACCATTGGGAACCGATGTATGAGGGCGCACATGACGCTATCGTCAATCTGGCGAAAGACGAAACCTGTGTTCTGGGTATAGCAACCGGCAAATCACAACGCGGTGTCGTGCGTCTGCTCGAACGCTATGAATTGACGAGTTATTTCGAGACCATCCAGACGGCGGACGACGCGCCCTCAAAGCCCCATCCGGGAATGATCCATCAGGCGCTTGAAGAAACCGGTGCCGAGCCGCATATGGCAATCATGATCGGCGATACCACATTCGACATGGCCATGGCCCGCAATGCGGGCGTAACAGCTCTTGGTGTTTCCTGGGGCTATCACCCGGTCGAAGACCTGCACGATGAAGGCGCTCATGGGGTGGCGGATGATTATGCTCATCTTATGGACCTGCTTGGTGATCATTTTGGAAAGCAGGCCGTGAAATGAGTGCCCTTGATGGAAATGCATTGCCGAAGCGCTTCTACAAATCTGTGGAGATGACGGCGGATGCGGGGGGGTATGCGGTAACGCTCGATAGCAAGCCTGTCCGTACACCGGCGCGCGGCACGCTCTCTGTCGCACATGAGGCGCTGGCACGGGAGATCGTGATTGAATGGGAGCGCCA
>DEIT01000207.1:19547-22053 GCA_002352635.1 Hyphomicrobiaceae bacterium UBA2767
GACATCATCGAATATGCCGGAACGGATTTGCTGTGTTATCGCGCGGAAATCCCGGAAGAATTGGTGGCGCTGCAGGCGTCGCACTGGGACCCGGTGCTGGCGTGGGCCAAGGACGAGCTCGATGCAGGTTTTTCGGTGCAGACCGGCATTGCCCATATCGAGCAGAACGAACGGTCCCTGAGCAAAGTCGGTGAAGCAGTGACCGCGCTCGATTTCTACGCGCTGACACCACTCCATACGATCACGACACTGACCGGTTCCGCCCTGCTGGGCCTCGCACTGGTTCGGGGTCATCTCGATCCGGATACAGTCTGGAATGCGGCGCATGTGGATGAGGATTGGCAGATCTCCCAGTGGGGTGAAGATGCGCAGGCCAAGGCGCGCCGTGTTGAGCGCCGGTCCGAATTTGATGCGGATGTGCGGTTCCTGAACCTAACAAAGCCATAGAGGCCGTTGTTCCAGACGACTTGGCGCTGTATCAACATGCTCAATATTTGCGCACGGGTTGTATAGATCGTGAGATGCAACCAAATAACGGAAAATTACTCTCAAGGCGATGGAATTAATTTGCGTCCATCTGCCAGTAATAGATATTCTCTCGCCAAATAGATAATCGCTGGGGGGCTTTATCTTGTTTCGTTGCGTTCGATTGTTATTTCCAATTCTTGTTGCGGTCTTGGTTCTGTCAGGTTGCGCTACGACGCCCTACAGAGAACAAACCCTGACAAACCGGCTTATGTTCGGTTACAGCGGTTTCAGTGAACTAAAGCTTGAACCAAATCTTCTTCGAATTGCGCTTGTCATTCCGGGACACGCCAGGAAAAAAAGAGCAAGACAAATGATGTTCTTGTACGCCGCGGAGCGGACGTTGGAGAGCGGATACCAGAAGTTTGTATTCATCGAAAACCGGAAAATACCGAAAAGCCTTTACTGGAGTAAGACGCTCAGCTCGCAGATTTTATTGGGAAAATATGGAACAGGACTGTCGGATCCATCACAGGTCCATTTGAAGGTAAACTTTAGTTTCGTTGGGGGGTACGGCTCGGCCAATCGATCATCTGCTGGCTTTGTCCTGATGCTTACAAATAGCCAAAAAACGGATCTCGTAATGCACTCCGCAAAGAAAATCACTTCGGAGCTGAAACCTTTGGTCATGAAACACAATCCAGGTCAAACATGATGATTGACTATCGAATGTAAGAGAGCGGTTTCATGAGGGATTTCAGAACAGAAGCAATCGTTCTCGTTATTTGTGGGGCAGTTCTCTCCGCATGTGGTGGAAACGTAGCGCGCTACGAGCGGGCCGGTGATCGAAGTTTCCTCGGCAACATCATGATTGGGTCAAACGCTCGGGAAATACGTATGGCCGAAGGAATCTTCCAGCTGGCGGTCCAAGATAACAGAGATCAGAATGAAATCTCGCCAACAAAGATGATGCTCTTTTTTGCTGCGGAACTTACCAGAGAAAAAGCTTACGAGACTTTCGTGATCCTCCCGAGCGATGAGAGACCGTTTCAACCGCTCGAAGTCAAAAGACTGAGAGCGCGTGTTCTCTCCGGCGAATTCAATGAGTTTATGAAAAAGCCTTCCATCAAGGTGAAGACACGAACTGTATGCCGGCACGGCGCATGTGCAGCGACATATTCGAGCAAGGCAATAGTCGTCATGCTCAAGGGTGATGAAAAAAAGAAGGCATACTCGCTGGATGCGAACAAGGTCTATGCCAAGCTAAAACCGCAAATACCGGTGCGGCCAGGTCAGGGGAGTTGATCCTCTCAAGTTGTATGGTTTGCCATCGGCAATCTAAAAACCTCCATTTGTCCCAACTCGTCTCCGTGCTATTCACCAGTATGTCGTGACTTTGTCACGCCCACGCATGAATGGGATGGGGCTTTTCATGAAAGACATCATCGACGAACTGGAACAACGCCGCGCCGAGGCGCGCATCGGCGGTGGACAGAAGCGTATCGACGCCCAGCATGCGCGCGGCAAGCTGACGGCGCGCGAGCGGATTGATCTCCTGCTCGACGAGGACTCGTTTGAAGAACTCGATATGTATGTCGAACATCGCTGCACCGATTTCGGCATGGAGGAACAGAAAATCCCGGGCGACGGCGTCGTCACCGGTTGGGGTACGATCAACGGCCGGGTCGTCTATTTGTTTGCGAAGGATTTCACCGTGTTTGGTGGATCACTTTCACGCACCCATGCTGAGAAGATCAACAAGGTCCAGGACATGGCGCTGAGGAACCGCGCGCCCATCATCGGCGTGTTCGACGCGGGCGGGGCACGCATCCAGGAAGGCGTTGATGCGCTCGGCGGCTATGGTGAAGTGTTCTGGCGCAATGTTCAGGCTTCAGGCGTCATCCCGCAGATATCCATCATCATGGGGCCGTGCGCCGGGGGTGACGTCTATTCGCCGGCCATGACCGATTTCATCTTCATGGTGAAGGACACGAGCTACATGTTCGTGACCGGGCCGGATGTGGTGAAGACGGTGACCAAT
>DEIT01000184.1:0-5301 GCA_002352635.1 Hyphomicrobiaceae bacterium UBA2767
CAGAAGTCTGAACCCTTGGATTGTCATCATGAACACCCACGACCAGACAGAAACCGAACTTACACCGGCAGATCGTATTGCCGCGGTTGACGCAAGAATTGTGGCAGCGGCTGGGCGCACCAAGCGTGATCCAGGGGATGTGAAACTCATCGCTGTTTCAAAAACATTCGGCACCGAACGCATCGAGCCCGTTATCGATGCCGGTCATCTTCTATTCGGTGAAAACCGGGTTCAGGAAGCGCAGGGGAAGTGGCTTGGTTTGAAAGAACGCCACCCCGACATCGAGCTCCACTTAATCGGACCACTGCAATCGAACAAGGCGCGTGAGGCGGTCGCGTTGTTCGACGTCATTCACACCGTTGATCGGCCAAAAATTGCCGAAGCGATTGCAAAGGAAATGGAACGTCAGGACCGGCGTCCTCGATTGCTGGTTCAGGTAAATTCCGGTGAAGAACCGCAAAAAGCAGGTGTATTCCCTTGCGAACTCGATGCTTTTCTCGAAACCTGTCGCGGCAGCATCGGGATCATAATCGAAGGCCTGATGTGCATTCCACCTGTCGGCGAGGAGCCGGCGCTTCATTTTGCACTATTGAAGAAACTTGCCGACCGAAACGGATTATCGGAGCTTTCGATGGGAATGAGCGCGGACTTCGAAACCGCCGTCGCGTTGGGTGCAACCTATGTCCGCATTGGGACGGCCATATTCGGAACCCGCAGTTGAGTGTGCATCTTGGTGCGCCGGTGCGGTTCATAATGATAACAATGTTATATAATATGTCATCACACGATGCTTACTTGGTATGGGTTTGAAATTGGATGTGACGAGGCAATTGTAGTGGCGGTCATTGATCGCATCGCACCGTCGCTCGTTCGCGGGACGGGAATACCGGCAAGCTCATGGGCGGGCGAGGAGCGTGGTTGGCACGACATTGGGAAACAGCCTGTCTAAAAACGTCCAGGCAGCATTCAGCGTTCGTCATCGCGCTTTCAGGCCACAATTCCGGCGAAACTAAGAGTACTGACTTCCAGCCGGGGTCAGCCGGAAATGGTGCCTTGCCGAGGCTGTGCGAGGCTTTGTCGAATATCTAAGGTCGTCCGTTCACGGACTCTTGACTGTTTTTTATGCCTCTTCATGTTTACCCCAGACGATACATAGGCAAGTTGACACCGCGAAAACGGGGATTACATCAACAGTGGATACGCAAAACGCAAACCTCCAGCATTTTCAAAAAGAGCGAATTATGAGCACAGCGCGCAAGATTCTGATTATCGACGACGACGATGACCTGCGGGAATCACTCAGCGAGCAGTTCGCACTGCACGACGAGTTTGACTCACTCGCGGGGGATTCTGCCGCCAACGGGCTCGAACTTGCGAAGTCTGAGCATATCGATCTGATCCTGCTCGACGTCGGCCTGCCGGATATGGACGGCCGTGAAACCTGCAAAGTGTTACGTAAGAACGGCTTCAAGAGCCCGATTATCATGCTCACCGGTCAGGATTCCGATGCCGACATGATCCTGGGGCTTGAATCCGGTGCCAATGACTATGTCACCAAACCGTTTCGGTTCTCGGTTTTGCTGGCTCGCGTACGTGCACAACTGCGCCAACACGAACAGAGTGAAGATGCCGTATTTACGATCGGGCATTATACGTTCCGACCGGCGACCAAGACCCTCGTGGATGAAGCTGGCGCAAAGGTCCGGCTGACGGAAAAAGAAACATCAATCCTCAAATATCTCTACCGCGCAGGCGAAAAGGTGGTGACACGCGAAGTGCTCTTGCATGAGGTGTGGGGCTACAACGCCGGGGTTACCACTCATACTCTTGAGACGCACATCTACCGTTTGCGCCAAAAAATCGAAAAAGACCCCTCGAATGCGGAATTGTTGCTGACCGAGATGGGTGGCTATAAATTAATGCCATAAATTTGTTGCAATGCCCCCCCGGCCTCGCGCTAAAGTGGGATGTCCCATTCGGGGCGTGTAACGCGTTTTCCTGAGTTCCATTCCAGTACTGCGTATCCAAACTTTGTATGGAGTTTGAGCAGATGCAGCACGGCGCGGCGGCCGAGTTGCTCGCGCGCGTTCCGCTGATGCGGGGTATTGGTGGCGAGCTTCTCTTGGCTATTTTGCAGACGGGCGTTCCGGTGCGCTTTCGCGCGAATGATGCGCTTGCGTTTGCCGGGACAGACGCCGAAGCTGGCCTTATCATTCTGGAAGGCGAAGTTGCCTTGTGGAATTCAGATGGGCAACAATTCGGCGAGACGCTTTCACCCGGCATGTGCATTTCCGACATGGCGATGATCGTCGAGACCCGCCATCATTTTAGTGCATTCGCAACAGAAGACGGCCTTGCCTTAAGCTTGAAGCGAGAATCCATTGGCCTTCTCATGGGTCAGTATCCTGGCCTCGCCATGCAGTTGGCGCAGAATATCACCCAGAATCTTGCGGCAACCGCACAAACACTGCGTGAGCTTGATGACTTGCTGGGCAGCACGCCACTAGATGTTCCGCAGATTTATGACGCCGAGCCAATGATGCTGCCATCAGGGACGAGTGATGAAATTGGCGGAATGGCCGAGTTGGAGAATTCCAGTTCAGAAAGAGATATGGACCCCGCTTCTCAGGGCAATGAGCTACTGGTACCGGTTCAGGATCTATTGGCCGATCTGAGCGCGGTTATTCCTGACTCAGATCAAATTCCGCAAGAACCGGAATATGATCAGACGGTTTTTCCCAGTCACGGGCCTCTTCAATCACCCGCAGCGAGGTTGCCGTACGATCAAGAGCAGGCGTCATCCATATATGATCAAGTCGGCGGCCCCGATTTGATGCACGCCAATCCCGGGCCCGGTAGCTCCACCAGGTAAACAGGTTTTCCTCCGGAGGGATATGCTGCCGCATGACGTCAATCCAGTCATGGGAACGGCGCAACTCTTCCATGTGATCAACTTCGATCGGTGTGTGGCTGACGACTTTCAGAAGCTGTTTGTGCGACCACACGTCCGTTTCCAGCGGCGCAACATTCAGATCACCGACGAGGATCAGTCGGCCAGTATCCTTGCGCGAATGACCGCCACTCCAACGCGACATGGCACGTAGATAGTCGAGTTTCTGAGCGAACTTGGGATTGGCTTTCTCGTCGGGAACGTCACCGCCGGCAGGAACATAAAAATTGTGCACCACCAGGTTGTCGGCCTCACCCGGCGCTACGCGGACCGCTATATGGCGGGCTTCTCCGCTTCCGTTGAAGTCTCGCGCCTCAACACGCTCAATCGGCATGCGCGATATGGTAGCCACCCCATGGTAAGCCTTCTGCCCATTCAATTCGATGTGATTGTAGCCGATTGAATGAAACATCTCCGACGGGAAGCTGCCATTTGCACATTTGATTTCCTGCAGGCAGAGAATGTCGGGCTGATAGGTCTGGAGGAATCGTTTCACCAGATTCAGGCGCGATCTGACTGAATTGATGTTCCAGGTGGCGAGTGAAAACTTCATTGGTGCCAATATTCGTCTAGCAGGCGGGCGAAAGAAAGCCCATCCTCAAAAAAAAGACGCCCAACCTTGGGGGGTTGGGCGTCAAAACCGCTATTACGCGGCGCGCCGGGAGGGAAACCGGCGCAAGCGAGTACGTCTACGGTTAGACGGGGGGCACTACCGATGAAGATCGACGTTACCCGCTTGTGGAAATACAGATATGCTGATTGTGCGGAATTTCAATCTTTGACCGTTAAAAAAATTAACGAACCCCTGATCCAATCCCCGAGTTTGGACAGCGCCTGATTCACGCACTTGAATTAAAATATTGAAATAGAACAATAATTATGGATAACGACGCGTTAATCATGAAGAAAACCCTAACAGGTTTGACTACATTAATTATTGTCAAGATTGTCCAATTCGATTGCTGAGGACTGGAAAAAATCCGCGGATTTCTTGTCACCTCTTGCGAGGTCTGCGAGTTGAATCCGCGTGTCCAGTCCCTGGGCGTCTGTAATCACCCACTCATACAATTCCAGGTTTGGTCGCTTGAAGAAAAGCTGGACCTGGCCGCCGGAATTTCCGCTCTTGTCCACGAGCGTTACAGCAACACCAGATTCGTCCTGACGCATTTCCACGATCACCGAGTCACGCAACAAATCGACGTCCTCACCAAGGAATAGAAGGATAGGCGTCGCATCGAGCGGAAACTTGTCGACAGTTTTGAGGTCGTGGTCCTCTATTGCAAGATACTCCCCGTCAGAAACAATACGCAGTTTGCTTGGGGAAGCGTAATCAAACCGCAGTCGGCCGGGTCGCTGCACGTAGAACCGCCCCTTCAGCCGTTCATTGCGGTGATCGGTCTGGACGAAACGACCCTCCAGGCTGTTGAGCGCGTTAAGATACCCGTTGATGCTGCCAATCAGGGAAATCTGCTCCGACGAGAGTACGACAGGGGGTTGGGCGCCCTGTTCAACGGGTTTTTCTTGTTGGTCTTCCGCTCCAGGGTTCGACTGTGTCGCCCAGCCGGTGGCGGGGTCTGCAGGCGCAGGAGCGGCCTGCTGTTGCGCAGGTTGTGGAGCCTGTCCCGCAGCGGGAAATGAAATAGCAGATACGCTCACCGCACACAGAAATGCTAGATGCGCGGCAACTCTGAAACTCATGGGATATGTCATATGCGGATGCCAATGACCTTTCGTCATACTGGCATAGATGATTCAGGTGAAAATCGTCAACTTATTGACGAAGACGACAGAATTAATAATTCACGCCGGTCTCTGCTACGCGTCCTCACCGACAAGGATTTCACGCTTTCCGGCGTGATTGGCTGATGAAATAACGCCTTCTTCCTCCATCTGCTCGATCAGTGTTGCGGCGCGGTTGTATCCAATTGAGAGGCGGCGTTGAATATAGCTGGTTGACGCCTTCCGGTCGCGCAACACAATTGCCACCGCATGGTCATAGAGACTATTGGCGCTGCCGTCCTCATCGCCCAATTCGCCGAGCGATCCGCCTTCTTCGTCGTCGTGAGCGGTTATTGCCTCAAGATACTCAGGCACACCTTGTTTCTTGAGAAAGCGGACAACCTTCTCAACTTCGTCGTCTGATACGAACGGGCCGTGGACACGCATAATCCGCCCACCACCGGCCATATAGAGCATGTCGCCCTGGCCGAGCAGCTGCTCCGCGCCTTGCTCACCGAGAATTGTGCGGCTGTCCACCTTGGACGTGACCTGAAAGCTGATCCGTGTGGGGAAATTGGCCTTGATCGTGCCTGTCACCACATCGACACTCGGGCGCTGAGTGGCAGTGATCA
>DEIT01000184.1:5378-13158 GCA_002352635.1 Hyphomicrobiaceae bacterium UBA2767
TCGTAGTCCATCTCCTCCTTCTCGTAAACTGCACCTCCGGTTTCCTTGTCGAATCCCGTCTGCACAGTCCTGGTGAGGACTTCGCCCCTCTCTTGCGCCTCGCGAACGCGCTCATTGTAGCCGTTGATATTCCGTACGCCGAGTTTGGACATGCGCTTGTAGCGCTCCTCCATTTCCTTGACGGTCCACTTGAGCGCCACGACGGCCTTTTTTGGTTCAGTAACAACGGGTGCCAACAGGTGCGGAATGCCGTCATAGACCGAGAGCTCAAGCATCTTCGGATCAATCATGATGAACCTGCACTTGCTCGGATCAAGGCGCTGCAGCAGTGAGAGTATCATCGTGTTGATGGCCACGGATTTGCCCGAGCCGGTGGTTCCCGCAACAAGTAAATGCGGCATGCGGGCGAGATCGACGTAAATCGGTTCGCCGCCGATATTCTTGCCCAGCGCAAGGGCGAGCTCGGTTTCGGTGTTGCCGAACTCATTTGCCTCGAACAACTCACGCAGGAACACAGTTTCACGCCGCGCATTCGGGAGCTCTATGCCGATCGCATTGCGACCGGGAATAACCGCGACACGGGCTGAAATCGCGCTCATGGAACGGGCAATATCGTCGGCCAATCCAATCACGCGGGAGGATTTCGTGCCGGGCGCAGGTTCCAGTTCATACAGGGTCACGACCGGACCCGGACTGACATTTGTGATGTCACCCTTCACACCAAAATCCTGAAGCACCTCCTCAAGCAGCCGTGCGTTATCCTGCAAGACCTTATTGCTGATGCCGGAATTGCGCCGGGAAGAGGGCGGCCGTTTCAAAAGCTTAACGGGTGGCAAGGCAAATGTTGCGGCGAGTGAAACAGCCTTCGCACGCGGCGCGATATGAATTATTTCCTTCGCGGGTTCGGCGGGCGCGACGTCGTAGTTGTCCTCCGGCGCCTCATGGTTAGCACTGCGCGCTGTATTCAAAGTGGGCGTATTGGAATCCGCGAAAAACGGCTCGATACGGCCTGACGGATCCGTCTGCGTGGTCTCCTGCTCGCGGCGCAGGAACTTTGGCAGCGGATCCTCTTCCTCGGGGCCATTGAGGCCCGTAGGGTCGTATTCAGGTTCGTCTGTTTCGTAGTCGTCCTCCAGGCCGGTGTCCTCGCCCTTGTCCTTTCGGGAGAAGCGCTCAAGCGGCGAGGCGAATATGGCAAACAATCCACCCAGCGCTCCCGCAACACGCTGGCCGAACGATTGGGCGCCGTGTTTCGGGGTTCCTCGCAGAGTTTCAAGGGTAGATCTCGAGATCCCGCAGGCAAACAGGATTGCAGCAACACCTGCAACCAACAGCAATGCGCCGGCAACAATCCTGCCCAGTCCACCGGGCAGCAAGGAGAGAACAAAACTCACCGCTGAAAGTGTGAGGTCTCCGGTGATGCCACCGAGGCCGTTCGGCAATGGCCAGTTGCCCGGTTCCGGAAGGACGGCCAGCCCGCCCGCCAAAGCAATAACGCCCGCAGGCCAAGCGGCCAGACGCCATTTGGCGCGAGCGGGAATCTCTCCCAGCGCAATATGTCTCCCCCAGGCAGCCAGCGGGAGAAACAGGGCAATCGAGCACAGTCCAACGATCTGCATCGACAGATCGGCAGTGATCGCACCCCAGTTGGCAAGCCAGTTTGCGGGGGTCCCGCGCGTTGCATTGTTCAGACTTGGGTCGTGGATCGACCAGCTTGCAAGGCTTGCCCAGGCGGTGATCGCAAGGGCGAAAAGCCCCGCTCCCGCAACCCACCAGGCGGTACGCTTCAATCCGCTCTCGAACGCGCCGGGTAGCAGCTTCCTGCGGTCAGCGCTGGTGCCTGTCAGTGCCACGTTTCCCCTACCCTCACGTCAATGTCGCAACGATGCGTGCAAGCGCGTCTTCGGTGGTCGCCAAATCGTCGACCATCGCCACACGAATGAAGTTCTCGCCCGGATTTGTGCCGTCCGCCCCGTCGCGCGCGAGATAGCTTCCAGGCAACACTTTGACACCACAGCCTTTCCAAAGTGTTTTCACGACCGATTCACTGTCGCCATAGTCCCCTATGTCGAGCCAGAGAAAGAAACCGCCCTCAGGACGGCGGTAGCCGTAGCGGTTGCCCAAAATCCGGTCAGCCGCGTCGAATTTTTCGCGGTACATGGCGCGGTTGGCCTCCACATGCTCCTCATCGGCCAGAATTCTGGCGCATGCATGCTGAATCGGGACAGGCAATTGAGGTGCCGTTACGTTGCGGAATGAGGCAAATGCATCGATGAATTCGGGATCGCCTGTGCAATATCCAGCGCGCAAACCGGGCAGGTTCGAGCGCTTCGACAGGGATTGCATAGAGATGACATTTGCCAGACTGCCGGTATGCTGCCAGGCGGTCTCAAGCGCCCCTGGGGGCGGGTTGCGTGTGTAGATTTCCGAGTAGCATTCGTCTGCCAAAAGCAGAAAATCATGCGCCCGGGCAAGCTCCAGGGCACGCAAAAGGTATGACTCGCTTGCCACCGTACCTTGCGGGTTGGAGGGAGAGCAAAGGAACAGGGCAACCGTGCGCTTCCACAGGCTTTCATCAACACCGTTGAGATCAGGAAGGAATCCCGTGTGAGAATCAGCGTTGAGCAGCACGAGCTCCGCACCCGATACGCCCGCCGCCGCATAGGTATGGTAGAACGGGTTGGGAACCAGGATTGCCGGATTTTCGATTTCAAGGCGGCGGGATCGAGCGGCAAAGGTCACATAGAATAACCCTTCGCGTGTGCCTGCCAGTGGGATAATTCCCAATGTTTTACCATCCAGACCAGCCAGCGCCGGATAGCGTCGTGCGAGCCAATCAGCCACGGCGGCGCGGAATTCTTTCGTGCCACGGATTGCGGGATACTTCCCGAACCCTTCGGCTGCCTCGCCAAGCGCCTCCATCAGAAAGTCGGGCATCGGATGGCGCGGCTCGCCGATTGTCAGATCGATGACTTGTGCACCAGGTTCCATGTCATGAAGAAGTTTGTCCAGCCGTGCGAACGGTGAGGTGGGCATCTGGAATTGAGATTGGGCCGGACTGAACTTGGACATGGAACTGTTACTTTGCGTCAGACTGCGCCCCAAGGCCGTTAGGGGGAATACTGGATTCAGCTTAGGTTAGGTGAGAACTGGTTAAGGCCTCATTAATACTTTCACCATTTCCGGCCCCTCTTTCCCGGAAATCCGGCAAAAAAAGACCCGGATGCCAAAAAGCAACCGGGTCTGTTCTTAAGAGGTGGCCGATGAGGCTAACGCCTGGCCCCTCCCAGCGCGGAAGTAACGTTTCCCTCACTTGAGGTCACTGAACAACCTCTCCGTGAAGATTGATATCCAGGCCTTCGACCTCGACGTTTTGTTCCACGCGCAGGCCGACGATGAGGTCGATCACTTTGAGGATCACGAAGGTCCCGATCGCCGACCAGGCAATTGTCGCCAGGATCCCTTTAATCTGAATGAAAACCTGGCTCATGCTGCCTGCGGTTCCGCCAATTGCTTCGACGGCGAACCAACCGGTCAGAATTGCGCCAACAATGCCGCCGACGCCGTGGATGCCGAACACGTCAAGCGAGTCGTCATATCCGAGCGCCGGCTTCAATTTCACCGCTGCAAAGAAGCAGACGGCGCCGGCTGCAATACCAATGAAGAGCGCGCCCATCGGATCGACAAACCCTGAAGCCGGTGTAATCGCCACAAGGCCGGCTACGGCGCCTGAAATTATGCCGAGCACGCTTGGTTTCTTGAGCACGATCCATTCGATGAACATCCAGGTCAGTGCCGCCGCCGCTGTACAGATCTGCGTGACAGCCATTGCCATACCGGCAGCGCCGTCGGCAGCGACTGCTGATCCCGCGTTAAAACCAAACCAGCCGACCCAAAGAAGTGACGCGCCGATAACACTCAGGACGAGGTTGTGCGGCGCCATGTTCTCGCTACCGTAATTGTGTCGTTTTCCGATCACGAGAGCTGCGACGAGGCCGGCAATTCCGGAATTGATGTGAACGACCGTTCCACCGGCGAAGTCGAGCACGCCGTCGTCGGCAAGAAATCCGCCGCCCCATACCCAGTGGGTAATGGGCGCATAGACAATCAGCACCCAGGCGCCGAGGAACAGCAGCAATGCCGAGAATTTCATTCGGTCTGCGACCGCGCCGCATATCAGGGCCGGTGTAATGATGGCGAAGGTCATCTGGAATGTCATGAAGACCGATTCCGGAATGGTGCCGCTCAATGTGTCCTTGCCGATACCCGCCAGGAACATCTTCGAAAAGCCGCCGACATAGGCGTTCAGGCTGCCGCCATCGGTGAAGGCGAGCGAATATCCAACGATCATCCAGAGCACCGACATCAAACAGCAGACGGCAAAGCTTTGCATGACTGTCGCCAAAACGTTCTTTTTCCGGACCATGCCGCCGTAAAACAGCGCGACGCCCGGAATTGTCATCATGAGCACCAGAGCGGTTGACGTGAGCATCCACGCTGTATCTCCGGCGCTGAGTTTCGGTTCGTCCTGCGCGATTGCGGGTCCAGCGAACGCAGCCAGAAAAACGGCCACGCTCGAAAGCGCCGCAAGCAGGTTGCGAGTTCCAGTCATTTCAAACCCCCAAAAATACGTAAGTGATTGGAATTACAGCGCATCAGCATCTTTTTCCCCTGTGCGGATGCGAATGGTTTTTTCGATCGGTCCGACAAAGATTTTGCCGTCGCCGATCTGACCGGTCTTGGCAGCCTTGATGATTGCCTCGGTCGCTTTGGCGGCAAGTTTTGATGGTACGACCACCTCAATTTTGACTTTGGGGAGAAAATTCACGGCGTATTCAGCGCCGCGGTAAATCTCCGTATGGCCCTTCTGGCGTCCGTAACCCTTAACTTCCGATACCGTCATGCCTTCAAGCCCGAGTTCGGTGAGTGCCTCGCGCACTTCGTCCAGCTTGAACGGTTTGATGACGGCTGTGATGATTTTCATTCGTCAGCTCTCCGTGAATTGCGCGTCACTATGGGCTTTTGAAAGCCTTTTTGGGCGCGCACGGTTTTCCTTCAACCCCGAGCCAAATGCTCGCGATCGGGTAAAGAGACTCAAACCTCGTGCCAGTTTTTAGGAAAAGTTGTAATGCATTGATTATGCGTCACTAATTATACGACTGCTTTGCTCAAAGACGGCAATCCATGCAATGTGTTGCACAAAATAGCAGCTAAGGGGAGGATTCGCCTAAAAAATAGGCAGGTTCGTGCGAGTCGCTACTTGTCTCGCATTTCGCGGATCAGCCCTTCTTGTGCGACCGAGGCAACAAGGACGCCCTCGGGGGTAAAAATGCTGCCCCGACAAAATCCTCGGGCCCCGTGCGCAGCCGGGCTGTCCATGGTGTATAGCAACCAATTGTCGGCTCTGCAGGGACGGTGGAACCACATGGCATGGTCCAGGCTTGCGAGCATCAGGTCTGGGTCAAAGAGCAGGCGACCGTGAACAATAAGAGCGGTATCAAGCAGTGAGAAATCCGACGCATAGGCGAGGGCGCATTGATGGAGTGCGGGATCGTCAGGGAGTTCGTCGGTTGCGCGTATCCATATAGACTGCATGGGTTCGCGCTTTTTCTGGGAAAAAAAGCGCGATGTGTCTACCGGGCGCAATTCGATGGGTCTCTCACGCTCAAAATATTTTTTTATGTTTTCCGGCATCTGATCGAGGAGCTTTTCCTTAATGTCGTTGAGGCTCTCCAGTTCTTCCGGCTTTGGTACATCCGGCATCTCGAACTGATGATCAAATCCTTCTTCCTCCAGGTGAAAAGAAACCGACATCGAGAAGATCGCATGGCCATGCTGGATGGCGACGACGCGGCGGGTGTTGAAGCTTCGACCATCCCTGATCCTGTCGACCTCGTAGATGATCGGGACGGCAGGGTCGCCTGGACGCATGAAATAGGCATGAAGCGAATGTGCCATGCGCTTGTCGACGGTACGCTCGGCAGCTACCAGAGCCTGGCCGATAACCTGCCCGCCAAACACCCGCTGCCAGCCATCCTGGGGGCTGCGTCCGCGAAACAGGTTGTGTTCGAGCTGCTCCAGATCGAGTATGGAGAGAAGACGTTTGACTGCGCTGACCATTCGCTGCCTCTGTTGGTTTCAGTGAGTTGGGATGAAGTATGCCTGAACGTCGGAACCCATGAGGCGGACCCGGGAGCTAGCTGTCAAGTTGAAGGACGCAGGTTACAGTCAGTATGAGCGGTGAAATTGAAAAGTTCGACGTCCTGATCGCGGGAGGGAGTTTCGTCGGTCTGTCGCTTGCAGTCGCACTTGCGCATTCCGGTCGTGGCGCGCTTCGGATTGCGGTGGTTGACCGAACGCCGCTCGAGTCGGCACGAGCGGCAACCAATGACGGGCGCGCCTCGGCTCTTTCAGCCGCCAGCACACATCTGTTCCAGTCGCTTGGGGTTTGGGATCGAGTGTCAGCGCAGGCCGAACCCATCACTGATATAGATATCACAGACACCAGGCTCGGCGACATCGCGAGGCCAAGCCTGCTCCATTTCGACGGGGCGCTGGCTGAGGGCGTGCCCGCCGCTCATATGCTGGAAAACCACGTCTTGCGCGGCGCTTTGATTGAACAGGCGGAAGTCACCGACGGACTCGCATTTCTGGCGCCGGAGACAGTTGAGGATTTCACCCTTCATGCAGGCGGTGTCACGGCACGGTTGGGCAGCGGAGATGCGATTCTGGCGTCGCTTCTTGTTGCAGCCGACGGGCGCAAGTCGGCATTGCGCAAGAAGGCAGGCATAAAGACCATCGGTTGGAGCTATCCGCAGGCAGGCATTGTCGCAACGCTTGGGATTGGAAAACCGCACAATGGATGTGCGGTTCAACATTTTCTTCCCCAAGGTCCCTTCGCCATTCTTCCGCTGCAGGGCAACCGCGTTTCCCTCGTTTGGACCGAGCCACGCACTCGCGCCCTGGAAATTGTCGGCCTTGATGACACGGAGTTTCTGAGCGAAGCGAGGAAGCGAATGGGTGGGCGCTATGGAGACCTTACCATTGCAGGGCCGCGAGCTGCTTTCCCGCTGGACATGCATCTGGCGCGAGCCTTTGTTGCCGAGAAGGTCGCGCTGGTAGGCGATGCCGCACACGGGGTACATCCGCTCGCCGGGCAGGGCCTCAATATCGGTCTGCGTGACGTTGCTGCCCTGGCTGAAGTTGTTATAGAGGGCGCGCGTCTCGGACTTGATCTGGGGTCGGCGCCGGTGCTTGAGCGGTATGAACGCTGGCGCCGGTTCGACAGCGCGTTTTCCGGCCTGTCCATGGACGCGCTCAACCGGCTATTCACCAACGACAATGCGCCCCTGCGGGCGGCCCGCTCCCTTGGCCTTGGCGTTGTCGACCGTGTACCCGTTTTCAAGCGTTTTTTTGTGCGCGAGGCCGCTGGCCTTACAGGAACTCTTCCACGCCTGTTGAAGGGTCAGGAAATTTAGCGAACCACACGCGCAGCGTGCACCCAGATTTTGGATCAGTCCAACGCGACATCCAGAAGGCGGCGCAGCTCCGCAATTTCGTTTTCTCCCATGGATGCGCGAAATGTGTCTTCCGCCTTCCGCCAGAGTGGTTTGGCTCGCTCAAGCAGATCGCGTCCACTGCTTGTCGCGTAGACGGCGCGGCTACGCTTGTCACCCGCTGGCGCAATTCGAACCCAGCCGGCTTTTGCCAAGGGCCGCAGATTGCGTGTAAGGGTTGTTCGGTCAACACCGAGCCGTTCCGCCAATTGCGTGATTGTCAG
>DEIT01000244.1:0-8391 GCA_002352635.1 Hyphomicrobiaceae bacterium UBA2767
GTTATGCGGGGGCTGCAGGTCCATTTGCGCATCTTACCCTGCAGAGAGAACAAATCAAGAACAAAATTGCCGGGCCTGTGATCACGAGCTGGTTTTGGCGCAGGCGCAACCTGTACTAAACTCGCGCCCATGCGGTGGTTACAGATATTCTGCCTGATATGCGGCCTGGTCGCATTTGCCAGACAATCCCTGGCGGATCAGTCCGATGCGCGCCTGAATGACCTGTTTGCGCAATTGAAGGTTTCGGAGGGCATTGAGGCGATTTCCGCCGAGCAACAGATCTGGGCCATATGGCTCGAGACGCCGGACGAGAAGGTCAAACCGCTTCTGGAGGCCGGCATCGATCGCATGAACAGCGGCAACAACCCGGAAGCCCTCAAAACATTTGACCGGATTGTCGAGATCGCGCCTGACTTCGCGGAAGGGTGGAACAAGCGCGCCACGCTCCACTATCTGCTGGGGAATTTCGATGCGTCCTTGGCGGACATCGAAAAGACGCTGGCGCTGGAGCCGCGCCATTTCGGTGCACTGTCCGGGCGCGGTCTGGTTTACGCCAAACTCGAGGATCTGGAGAAGGCTTTGGTCGCCTTCGAGGCGGCGCTTGAGGTCCACCCGAACATGGCGGGTGCGAAGACGAATGCGCTGATGATCCGCAAGGTTCTGAAGGGGCGGGAGATTTAGAGTTCGGGGACAGTTAACTTAATTGTAGATCAGTCCGTACCGCCGCGATGGCCATCATCGCTGTTAAGTAAACTGTCAACTTGTCTAAGGTCAGAGGTCGCTCCGAGAATGATCTTAAGTAGAGCATTTCCATAGAAGAAAGCAACAATAATGCAAAAGAAATTTAATTGATAATTTGATATGAATAAGAGGAGAGAAATAATAAGTGCAACCGCACAGGTTGCTGTGTATAATATTTTGTTATCTATTTTCAAGTAAAATATAATCAAATAGTATATTGAGAAGTAAAATGTGATATTTAGTGATGTTTCAAAAAAATTGGTATTAAAATATTCATAACCACGATAATCTAATGGAGATAAAACGGCTATAAAGACATTAAAAGTCAATATTAGAAATGTCATAAATCTTGTAGATATAACTGTGTTTATCCAATATTTCTTGTTGTAAACAAATACACCAAAAACCTGCCTTAAAATGTTTTTTTCTTCTTCTGCATCTATTAGCCCTTTTCCAGTAACAAACTGATAAAAAACAATCGTCAGATCTGACAAGCCTGCCCTCAAAACATCCGCAATACCGGGAAATTTCATTTGCCTCAAACCTCCCTGACGCCTGTCTTCCCGTCGACCATGCCGAGATACTTGATGGTTTGATCCGGTAAGACTTGTGATTTGAGGTCCTGGAACATTTCTTCCTGCCCGCCATAAGGCGCAATGATGATAGAAGTGATTTGTTCAACTATTCCCAGTTCGGCGGCAAGATGAGAATGCTGTGCGCTTGCGCCGAGGAAACGGGGACCGAAACCGAAGGCTGGAGGCTGATTCAGTAAACTGTCACCGCAATTCGTAATTGACCGTAATTGTTCAAGAGTCAAAATTGGAGATAATGTAAGACCAATACATCCCACATATATGCAATACAAAATATAACCCAAAAATAGACCAGTACGATACAGAACTACGTTCGGTATTTCTATCTCTGCGCATATACAATATTGATAACATAATTGATAATATAAATAGAAAAAAATACTGCGGACCGTAAAGTAAAAATAACTCAAAAACATGGAAAAATCCAAACTTCGAAAACATTGCAAATATTATTGTCAGATTAAAATTTAAAAATAGTAACAACGGGAAAAAGCCAAGAGATAATATCAAGCACATTTCTCTGTTATATCCCGTTTTAAAGCGAAAATATTGTAATATAACAAGCAATAATGTGGAGGAAGCCGGTATCGCCAGCCAAGCCCAATCGAGATTGAAAATGTTCGTCATCAACTTAGTTGTTGCATAGGATTTTCTATTATCGTGCAGCTAACGTTCCCCTATACCTCCCTCACGCCCGGTTTCCCGTCGACAACACCGCGATATTTGATTGTACAATTGAACAGTGGTCGAATTGATTCTCCGCTTTCTAACTAGAGCATTCTCGGAATACTACGATATCAGTCAAGCAATTTGCCTTGCCTTGCCTTGCCGTGCGCGTGCGTGCCTTGCCGCCTGTGCCGCAAACGCTATTATCCGCGCCCATGATTTCCGTTGTCATACCGACACTCGATGCCGAAGCGGGACTGACGGCGACGCTCAGCGCGCTAGTGCCCGCGACCGTGCAGGGTCTGGTGCGCGAGGTGGTCATTGCCGACGGGGGGTCTGAGGACGGCACGTCCGAAATCGCCGATATCGCCGGTGCGGAATTCGTCGTTAGCGAAAAGGGTAGGGGTACGCAGCTTGCTGCCGGTGCGGACCATGCGCGCTCCGACTGGCTGTTGTTTCTGCATGCCGACACGGTTCTGCAGTCCGGTTGGGAGCAGGAGGCGGCGACCTTCATGGAGCGCGTGGACTCAGGCGCGCGGCCCCTGGCGGCGGCTGCATTCTCCTTCGCGCTCGACGACTTTGGCGCCAAACCACGCATGCTTGAGGCGTTTGTCGGATTGCGCTGCGCCCTGTTCCGCATTCCCTATGGCGATCAGGGGCTGTTGATCCCCAAGCGCCTTTACTCGTCCCTTGGGGGCTATCGCCCGCTGCCCTTGATGGAAGACGTCGACCTTGTGCGCCGCCTCGGGCGAAGACGTCTCGTGATGATGCGTTCAAAGGCCGTGACGAGTGCCGTGCGTTACAAGCGGGATGGGTATTTCGCTCGCATGGCGCGCAATCTGGCCTGCCTCTCGCTCTATTACATGCGGGTGTCGCCCGCCACACTCACGCGCATTTATGGCTGATCCCGCAAAAGCCGGGCCGCCAATCCGGCGGTGGCTTGTTATCATGGCCAAGGAACCACGCTGCGGCGCGGTCAAGTCGCGCCTTGCAGCGGATATCGGGTCTGTTGCTGCGACGGGCTTTTACAGAAACGCACTTGGCAACGTTTCAATGCGCCTTGCATCTGATCCACGATGGCAAACCCTGATTGCTGTGACGCCGGACACCGCCGTTCCCGCACCGGTGTGGCCGCGCGTGTTTGGTCTCGTGCCTCAGGGGCCGGGGGATCTCGGCGCGCGCATGCAGCGGGTGTTTGACCAGCTGCCACCGGGGCCGGGCATTATTATTGGCTCGGATGTCCCGGAAATCACCGGCGGGCACATCGCGAGAGCTTTTACCGCCCTGGGTCCCAACGATGCGGTGATCGGTCCGGGAGATGACGGCGGCTACTGGCTCGTTGGCGTTCGGCGGTCACCGAATATTCCGAGGGTCTTTACAGGTGTACGCTGGTCGTCGCCGCACACGCTTGACGACACGCTCGCCAACCTTGAGCCCATGCGTGTCGCGACGCTGGACCAGCTGACAGATGTGGATGACGGCGCCGGATTCCGCAGGCTCGGACAGACGGCTGCCCGCATGGTTCTGCCGCGCGGCTGAAAAAAATGCCCCGCGCCGCCGGACCGCAAGTGGCCGGGAACGTGGGGCGGATTTTTTTAGTTCGCTCTACAGATCGAACTGGTAGGTGGCCGGTATCCACACATAGCCGGAACCCTTTTTCGCGACATGGCCGACGGCGGGGAAGGGCATGTGATATCCCGCGCACGGAATCTTGTCGGTGGCGACCATGTCCAGGATCTTCTTGCGGCTCTCGACGGCTTTGTCGGCGTCCATATCGAACGCGCAATGCCAGTCCGGCTTCTCAAGGGACGCCACATAGTGGTTGGTTACATCGCCGAAGATGAGAAAGCGTTTGCCCGCACTTTCAATGTGATAGCAGAGATGTCCCGGCGTGTGCCCTGACGACTCGACCGACGTGATGCCCGGCACCACATCGCCGCCCGTCTTTATGAAGGTGGCCTTTTCGGCCAGCGGTACAAGGTTGTTGTGTACGGCCGTGGCACGGCGAACCATGTTCTTGTCGCTGCTTTCCAGATGGTCCTTCTTGGACCAGAAATTATACTCAACATCACCCGACACATAGCGTGCATTGGGGTAAACGGCCTTGCCGTTTTCCATCAGCCCGCTGACGTGATCGGGATGGCAATGGGTGATGATGACGACGTCAATCTGATCAGGTTTATAACCGGCGGCGGCCAATGCCGCCGTGGTCTTGCCCGCGCCCTTGTCGCGCCGCTCCTCGCCGTAACCGGAATCGAACATCACCAGTTCCTTGCCCGTATTCACGATCACAGGCGTGAAGGATATGGCCATCTTGTCCGGCGGCAGGTGGTTCTCAACAAGATGGGCTTTAACGTCTTCGATCTTCTGGTTCTTTCCAAAGATGGGGTGCACCTTGGGAATCTTGACGGCTCCGTCATACAGGGTCGTGATTTCAAAATCGCCAAGCTTGAACCGGTTATGGGTGGGCTTCGACGTGCCCATCATGGGCGCGGCGGCCGAAGCAGGGCTAGAAAGGCGGCTGGACACGGCTGCTATGGCGGCAGTTCCCGCAGCGCCCGCTAACAGGCTGCGACGCGAAAATCGGGGGGATTTCTCAGACATAAGCGCAACTCCCTTGATATGCCCAAACGGCATTTGTTGCGCCGAGTATAGGGCGAACAGCATGGCAGTGAAATGTCAGTTGCAGGGAAGCTTCTTTGCCGGGAGTTCACAATATTGCGATGTGGTTAGCAGGGAGCAACCACGGGAATGGACGATTTGAGGGCGCGCCTATTCGCCCGCACCGGCTTCCTCATGCTCCAGAAGCCGTGGCATGATTTCCACGAAATTGCAGGGGCGATGCCGATTATCGAGTTGGAATTTCAGGATGCCTTCCCAAGCATCCCGGCAGGCCCCCGGAGAGCCGGGTACGCAGAAAATATAGGTGCCGTTGGCAACACCACCGCACGCGCGTGACTGGATGGTCGACGTTCCAACCTTCTCGTAGCTCTGCATGTGAAACACGGTCGAAAACCCTTCGATCTCCTTCTCAAACAAGGGCCGAATGGCTTCAGGCGTCACGTCGCGTCCGGTAAAGCCCGTTCCACCGGTGGTGATGACAACATCGACATGTGCGTCATCGATCCAATTCTGGACCTGTTTTCTGATTGCGGGAATATCATCCTTGACGATGGTCCGCTCAGCGAGCTTGTGCCCAGCTGCGGTCAGCATTTTTTCAAGCGCCGCGCCGGACTTGTCTTCCTTGGGCGTGCGCGTGTCCGACACAGTCAGCACCGCGATATTGACGGGGATGAAGGGGCGATTTTCATCTATCCGGGACATGGGAGATCCTTGTTGCGTCCGAAATTCTAACTCAGGTCAAATCCCTTGGCGCGAACAAAGGCGCCGAAATCTTTCCTCTCTGGCACGGAATACTGCCGCGCCTTGTCATCGGACCAGCCATAATTTTCAACTTCGCCGAATTGATCCGCTGCCCTCTGATAAGAGAATGGCTGCGCCTCGGCGCGGCGTTCATCGTAGCTGCGGATTTGATCGGACAAACCGTCTTCGGAGAATCTGTCAGTGTGCACCGTCGAAGCGAGTGGCAACCGCATGCTGATCTCACCCTCTTCTGCGGGCCATCCCAAACCCAGCCCGGCAACCGGGAACACGTGATCGGGCAGGCCTAACAGATCGCTGACCTCATGCGGCTTATTGCGAATGGCGCTGACGGGGCAACAGCCAAGACCAATCGACTCCGCCGCCATCATGAATGTCGCCAGTGCGATACCAGCGTCGACGGACGCATTGAAGAAGGGGTCGATGTGGTCGTTTGCGAAAGGTACTTCGCGCCACTGATTGAGCTGACGTTGGCGGCGATTGTTGGCGCAGAACACCAGATATGCCGGTGCCTCGTCCATCCACGCATTACCGGGAATGGTCTCCAACAGCTTGGCGCGCTGATCAGCATCCTCAATGATAACGATGTCGCGCTGCTGCAAATCGCTTTTGGAGGGCGCACACAGGGCAAGCGCGCAAAGGGAGCGCACGAGCTCCGAATCAACTGGGTCGGACTTGAACTTTCGGTGCGAGCGCCGCTGCGCAAGCTTTGCAGGAAAATCCGATGCCGAAAGAGCATCCGGAGTGTCAGGGAAATTGTCTCCGAAGCGATATTCCAGTGCATTCTTGATTTTGGTCATGGTGCTTCATCCGTCTTGTTGAGGGCGGCCTTAAGAGTGAGGAGATCGCGCCATGCCTGGCGTTTGGCTGCAGGTGTGCGCAACAGATAGGCCGGGTGCAGGATGGGTAAGGCCTGGCGCGTCTTGCCACCTATATCGCAGTCGCGCCATTTGCCTCTCATCCGCATGATGCCGTCCTTTGTAGCAAGGAGATGCTGCGTTGCCGGTCCACCAATGAGGACCAGAAAATCCGGATCAAGCAGTTCCACCTGTCGTTCCAGAAACGGCATGCAGGCTTGAACTTCCTGAAGCGTGGGCGTGCGGTTTCCAGGCGGGCGCCAGTAAACGATGTTGGTGACGTAGACGTCGTCCTCCCCAAGAGAAATCGCCGCGAGCATTTTGTCGAGCAGCTTGCCAGCGCGACCCACAAACGGCACGCCCTGTATGTCTTCATCACGCCCTGGTCCTTCGCCAATGAACATGACCCGGGCCTTGTCGCTTCCGCGCTTGAAGCAGGTATTCTTGGCGGTTGCTCTCAACGGGCAGCCGTCAAATCCGGAGAGCGCTTCCTCCAGTTCCTGCAGAGATTTCGCATTGCCTGCGCGCTCGCGGGCGTCCATTACCGCCTCATCCGGCGCTACGCTGGCAAAGCCCGGTCTCCGAGCGGCAGGTGCCTTTGGTGGCTCTTGAGCGGGTGGGGGAGAGGCTGTTTCAGCCGCGGCTTTTGCAGCCTGTGTTGCGGCGAATCTGTCGATCTCACTCTCTCCAATAACCTCGTCCACGCCCATGGCTTTGTACCAGTCGAGCAGGGCGATGGCGGAGTCGGCTTTGGAGGCGGTCATGGGATATGCGAGGTTCGCTAATTGACTTTGCGGTTCCAAACCTAGCATGGCCCCACAGCAGGCGAGAAGGCTTCAACCCGAAGTTTCGGTCTCTGCTGCAGCCCGGTGGCGGGCATGTATGAGATCTTTCCGGTAGACAACACCGAGAACCTTGCGGGTTCGGGTGTCATCGACGATCGGCAAATAGTCGGTTTTCGCTTTGCTCATCTGTTCCCGCGCAAGCTCAAGGCTCGTATGGGGAAGAATCACAATTTCGCAGGGCCGTGCGATATCTCCTGCTGTCGCATGCCGGCTTCGTAGGTTGATACTGCGCTCAAGGAAACCAGTGGGCGTAAGGCTTCCCGCAAGCTGCCCTTCCGTACCTGTTACAAAAACGACGCCGGGCCGGTCACGGGTGATCAGTTCTCTTGTCGCCTTGAGCGATGCCGATTTGGGAAGAACTGCAAAGTCGTCACTGGCGGCAGCGTCGACAGTCGTCGCCAGCATCGCTTCCTGTTCCCGGTTGCCAGAAAGAGTTATGCCGCGCCGTTCTAGCTGCCATACAAAGAATGATCTTCGTCCGACAATCATTTGCGCGACCACAGTAGAGATGGTCACAGTCACCATGACAGCAATCGTCATCTGCGTATTGTTGGTCAGTTCAAAGATGACCAGCATCGTGGAAATTGGTGCGCCGAGGATGGCGGAGGCCACCCCCACCATTCCAAGTACTGTGTAAGCTCCGTGTGAGGAGACGAAGCCGGGCAGGATATGCTCCGCCGTCAGTCCGAATGCTCCGCCGGTCATGGCGCCGACGAAAAGCGATGGGCTGAAAATGCCTCCAGCAAACCCTGAGCCGAGCGCGATCGAGGTTGCCACGATCTTGGCAAAGATCAGGGCAAACAGCAGTCCCAGCGGCAACGCCTCTTTGAGTGCATACCCGGTCGCCTGATAGCCAACGCCGAGCACCTGGGGCCAGGCGATTGCGATCGCGCCGATGGCAAGCCCGCCAATGGCCGGGCGCAGCCAAACCGGCCCGGGGAGTTTTGCCGCACCGTCCTGGGCGAAGAAAACGGAGTACATGAACGCCACGGCTACGAGCGCGCAGACCAGTCCCAGCACCATGAACACTGGCACTTCAAAGAGCGAGTCGATGAAATATTCCGGGACCACGAATGCAGGATAGTGTCCGAAATAGTTCCTGATCACGACGGCTGAGACCACTGACGCGATAACGATAGGTGCGAATACGCTCAGCGTGTACTGGCCAATCACGACTTCGAGCGCGAAGAACACACCGGCGATCGGCACGTTGAAGGATGCGGACACTGCTGACGCGACACCGCACCCAAGCAGGGTAAGCGAAAACGTTCGGCTGAAATTCAGGCGTTCAGCGAGCCAGCTGCTGAT
>DEIT01000244.1:8527-11425 GCA_002352635.1 Hyphomicrobiaceae bacterium UBA2767
AAATGAAAAGTCCCACCACGAGCCCGCCGAGGGTTGGTGCGAGAAGCAAATGCCACCAGGCGGAAACGGCCGCAACGGTTCCAAAAAATTCCTCTGTTTCAGTGGTATAAAATACGTACTGAAATAATCCTATGAGTTTGCGAAAGCCGACGATGGCGTGGCTGACTGCGAGGCCGATCAGAACCGAAAAGACCAGCATCAAAAGATATTCATTACCGAATGCGGCTCGCAGGCGCGCTGAGTACAGACGCGCTTTCTCTCGCCCTTTTTGGCGCCGTGATGGCATCGCAGCGACATCCCCCCATTCGATCTCCCGACATTAGAGGACGGATTTTAGTGAATTGGAAGCACACGCAAGGTCGCCTACTTTCATGTGCGTCCAAGCCACAGCCGTTCCAACACCTGATTGACGGGATGTGGCCAAGCACATTATCCACCATATGTCGCAACAGGGGTTTGCTTATGTCCGAAACTCAAACAGCCGTGCCCGAACGAGAGTCGATGGAATTCGACGTGGTGATCGTGGGTGGTGGCCCTGCCGGTCTCGCCGCCGCCATCAGGCTCAAACAACTATCGGAAGAAAAAGGCCAGGATGTCTCGGTCGTGGTTCTGGAGAAGGGGTCGGAAATCGGCGCGCACATTCTTTCAGGTGCAGTAGTCGATCCCGTTGGTCTCGACACGCTCATCCCTGACTGGCGAGACAAGGGCGCGCCGGTTGAGACCGAGGTGACCACCGACAAGTTTCTATATCTCACCGAGAGTAAAGCACTGCGGATGCCCAATTTCCTGATGCCGCCGCTCATGAGCAATCACGGCAATTATGTCGTGAGCCTGGGAAATCTTTGCCGTTGGCTTGGCGAGCAAGCCGAGGCAATGGGTGTTGAAGTCTATCCCGGCTTTGCCGCGGGTGAGGTCCTCTACGATGAGAATGGTGCCGTACGCGGTGTGGCGACAGGAGACATGGGCGTGGCAGAGGATGGCGCGCACAAGGATACCTACATGCGGGGCATGGAGTTGCTGGGCAAATACACGCTGTTCGGCGAAGGTGCGCGTGGCTCTCTCTCAAAACAGCTCATTGCTAAGTTTCAACTTGATGACGAACGAGAACCGCAGAAATTCGGACTTGGCCTGAAGGAACTCTGGGAAGTATCGCCGGACATGCATCAGCCGGGGCTTGTTCAGCACACTATGGGCTGGCCTCTCGACGATGCGACCGGCGGTGGCTCATTCCTCTATCACTTCGGTGAGAATCTGGTCGCGGTCGGTTTCGTCGTGCATTTGAATTATACCAACCCATACCTCTCGCCATTTGACGAGTTTCAGCGCTTTAAGACCCATCCTGGCATCCGCATGGTATTCGAAGGCGGCAAGAGGGTGGCCTATGGCGCGCGGGCGCTCACGGAGGGCGGGTTCCAGTCGGTTCCCAAGCTTGTCTTTCCTGGCGGCGCCCTTGTCGGCTGCGGCGCCGGGTTCATGAATGTTCCGCGCATCAAGGGCTCCCACAATGCCATCCTGAGCGGCACCATGGCGGCTGATGCAGTTTTTGACGCGATAGGCGAGAGCCGCTCCGCAGATACGCTTTCTGCCTACCAGAATGCGTATGAAGCGAGCGGCATCGCTCAGGACCTGAAGCGGGTGCGCAACGTCAAGCCACTCTGGTCACGTCTGGGTACACGCCTTGGGGTGATGCTTGGTGGTGCGGATATGTGGCTCAGCACGCTGATGCCGTTCCTTTCGCACACTCTGAGTCATGGCAAACCTGATTACGCAGCCCTCAAGCATGCCGCGGACGCGCAACCCATCGACTATCCGAAACCTGACGGGGTTCTGACTTTCGACAAGCTGTCGTCAGTGTTTATTTCGGCGACGAACCATGAAGAGGATCAACCGGTCCATCTGCACGTGGCAGACATGAACCTTCAGAAATCACAGGAACTCGGTGTGTATGCCGGGCCGTCTAGCCGTTACTGCCCGGCGGGCGTCTACGAGTGGCTGGATGATGCAGCAGGCGGCAAGAGACTGCAAATTAATGCGCAGAATTGCGTTCACTGTAAAACCTGCGACATCAAGGATCCGGAACAGAATATAAACTGGGTGCCACCCGAGGGCGGAGGCGGTCCGAATTATCCGAATATGTGAGGCCAAAGAGGAGCGTCGGGTGTTTTCATTGCAGGAACTTGAAGCGGCTGCGAACATAGTGCTCGACGCAATGCCGGCAACCCCGCAGTATAATTGGCCGCTTCTGTGCGAACGTACCGGATGCGATCTTTGGGTGAAGCACGAGAACCACACGCCGATCGGTGCGTTCAAACTGCGCGGAGGGCTTGTCTTCCTCAAAGAGCTGTTGGCCTCAGGAGATAAGGTTTCCGGGATCATCACTGCGACACGGGGCAACCACGGGCAGTCGATTGCCCTGGCGGGACGCAAATACGATTTGCCCGTGACGCTTTATATGCCCCACGGCAATAGCGTGGAAAAGAACAATGCCATGCGCGCTTTTGGAGCCGACCTTGTCGAATATGGTGTTGATTTTGATGAAGCGCGTGTCGAGGCAGGCCGGGTTGCCACCGAGCAGGACCTGACATTTGTGCCGTCTTTTCATCGCTGGCTCGTGCGGGGTGTCGCGACCTATGCATATGAATTCTTCAACGCGGTAGGGGATCTGGATACGGTTTATGTGCCGGTTGGGATGGGTTCAGGAATATGCGGCCTTATTTCTACACGCGATGTACTTGGTCTTGGCACGAAGATCGTTGGTGTCGTTGCGGAAAATGCGCCTGCATATGCCATGTCGTTCGAGACGGGCGAAGTTCGGGAAACAAATTCGGCAGTCACTTTTGCTGATGGGGTTGCCTGCCGGGTCCCGTCGAAGGAGGCGCTAGAGGTCATACGCCGCGG
>DEIT01000244.1:11584-21103 GCA_002352635.1 Hyphomicrobiaceae bacterium UBA2767
TGAAGCTGCGTGAGCTAGGTTTCTGATTCATCGGCATAATTATGACGCATAGGTGATGAAGGCTGATTGGGTCTTGCAGCCGCCATCAAATAGCGTAATTGTTGCAGAGCATGTAACGGAATTGCGCTGAGAGCGTTCAAGGAATTATGCTCGCGCAAAAAGCAGATATTTTCGAAGGAACATCCATGTTGCGCAAAGCCGTCTGGGCCACACTCGGTGCCGTTCTGATTACATTCGCAGCTGCTCCCGTAGCAGATGTCGCATGGGTCGAGGAACGTGATACGCAAACCCGTTCCTTGCTTGGAAGCTACCTTGCCGGGCGTCTTGCCCGGTCTGCCCGCGATAGCGACCAGGCAGCGAAATTCTACGAAAATGCACTTTCGAAAGATCCTGAAAACGAACTCATCCTGGAGCGGGCATTTCGGCTTGAAGCTGTTACCGGCAATTGGTCGCGGGCAGTCAGGCTTGCCGAGGATGTGATCGCAGATGAACCGTCCCATCAGATCGCCCGTTTTCTGTTGGCGGTGCAGGCGTTCAAAAACGCCAATTACAAAGGAGCGGAAGCGCATTTTGTTGCCGCGAGCAAGGGTGCGTTACCTGAACTGACCAGCAACCTCTCCCTGGCATGGACACGTCTTGCGCAGGGCGACACCAATGGGGCGTTAGAACAATTAGCCAAAATGAAGAAGGCTGATTGGTCGCTCTTTTATCAGCATTATCACAAGGGTTTGATTGCTGACGTTGGGGGGAAGAAGAAGACTGCGCGGTCCGCATTTTCTGATGCCTTTGCAAGTCGGCCACGGACCCTTCGCATCGCCGAAGCCTATGCAAGGCATGCAAGCAATGCGGGCAATGCAAAGCTCGCAAAACAGGTCCTGACAAAACATATCGGCAAATCGAATGGCCATCCGATTGCCGTAACCTTGCTGAAGGACATCCAAGCCGGGAAAAAGGCACCCCTATTGGTGTCAAATGCGCAGCAGGGTCTGGCGGAAGTTTTTTATGCAATCGGTGATGCGCTCGCAGGTGAAGACAGTACTGACGTCGGTCTCATTTATCTCCGTATCGCGTTGTCTTTGAAGCCTGACTTCCCACTCGCATATCTGGCGATCGGAGAGACGTATGATCGTCTGGACCAATTCGACGCGGCGATTGAAGCTTATAAGAAGGTTCCCGAAACATCTCCGATCAGGAAAAATGTTCAGATCCGCAAGGCCTATGCTCTCAACTCCATGGAGAAGGTTGACGAAGCCAAGGCGCTCCTGGTCAGCCTCGCAGAACAATCCGCAGACGACGTGCGCATTTATGATGCGCTTGGCAGTATTTTGCGTTCACGCCAGCGCTATGAGGAAGCCGAGAAATATTACGGCAAAGCCATCGGGCTTATTAAGAAGCCAAAAGAACGGCACTGGAGCTTGTACTACGCCCGGGGAGTTTGCCGCGAACAACTGAAAAACTGGAAGAACGCGGAGAGTGACCTGAAGATGGCACTCAAGCTCAACCCCAACCAGCCGCTCGTTTTGAACTATCTCGGCTATTCGTGGGTCGATCAGGGCATCAATCTCAAACAGGCGATGAACTACATCCGCAAAGCGGTGAAGCTGAAACCGGACGATGGTTACTTTGTGGACAGCCTTGGTTGGGCTCATTACCGGCTCGGAGATTACAAATCGGCGGCGAAATACCTTGAGCGTGCCGTGGAACTGCGGCCGGAAGACCCCGTGATCAACGACCATCTTGGGGATGCTTACTGGCGGGTAAACCGCTTTCTCGAGGCCAAATACCAATGGTCTCAGGCGCTTACGCTGGAGCCCGAGCCGGAAGATGAGAAAGTAATCAAGCAGAAGCTTGTCGATGGCTTGAAGGATGCCGCGTCCAAGAAGGCGATGGCAGATAAGGTGACACCCTTACCTTCCGGTTCAAGCAACTAGGCCAGGGTCAAAAGCGCCCCAAGCCCATATGGAATTGCTGCAAGAGACCGCCCGGGCCAAGGTCAATCTGACGCTCAAAGTGATTGGGCGGCGTGCTGATGGATTTCATGAAATCGAAAGCCTGGCAGCCTTCGCGGGCGTAAGCGACAGGCTTGAGTTAAGGCCCGGAGGCGATGCGACGTTATCTTCAGAGGGGCCGTTTGCTGCAGACCTTGGAGATAGCAATCTCGTTCTTGAGGCCGCGCATCTTCTATGTGCGCACCGTCCCGGCATTCGCGCGGGCGCGTTCCATCTTGAAAAACGATTGCCCGTCGCGGCGGGCCTGGGGGGCGGATCCGCTGATGCTGGCGCGGCCTTGCGTCTTTTGCAGCAGGTGAACGTGGGCGAAATAACGCAGGATGATCTTGCCCTTGTTGCGCGAAAACTGGGTTCCGATGTGCCTGTTTGCCTCACATCCCGTGCTGCACATATGCGTGGGCGCGGGGAAAATGTTTCGCTTATTGGGAGCCTGCCTGTACTTCCTGCGGTGTTGGTCAATCCGGGGGCGCCTCTCGGTTCAGGTGACGTTTATGCCGCCCTTGGCGCAAACGTATTGCCCGAGAGCCACAAGATGCCGGCAGCAGTCCAGTCGAGCTTTGCGAGCGCTGGTGATCTGGTCGAGTTCATTCGCGCTACAGGTAGTGATCTGGAAGCTGCGGCGATCGAACTTGCGCCTGTTGTCGCCGATGTGTGCGACCTACTATCTGCGACCGACGGATGCCAGATTGCACAAATGAGCGGCAGCGGATCCACATGCTTCGGCATATATCACGAGCAGAAACAGGCCGATGTCGCTGCACGAAGCCTGGCGAAGTCCTATCCGGACTGGTGGGTGGTTTCCACTGACATCGGGTGAGGGGCAGTCGCTCAATGCATCCGGTCGATACTGAATGCGACCGCATCAAGCAGCGCGGCCTTGTAGTTCGTCTCGGGGAAAATAGCCAAGGCGTCCTGGGCTATTGAACCATAATGCCGGGCACGCTCAACGGTGTCCTCGATCGCGCCATGCTCCTGAATGAGCATGATCGCATGCTCCAGATCGCCCTCATTGATGTCGCCGTCCTGCAAGGCGCGGCGCCAGAATTTGCGGTTCTCATTGTCTCCGCGTCTGTAGGAGAGCACCACGGGCAGGGTGATTTTACCCTCGCGAAAATCATCACCAACCGATTTGCCGAGCTGGGCCTGATTTCCGGAATAATCGAGCACGTCATCGATAAGTTGGAAGGCAATCCCAAGATTCCGGCCGTACGACCGCAACGCGGCCTGTTCAGCCTTGGGTCGCGATGCTAGAACGGCACCGACTTCAGCTGCAGCGGAGAAAAGCGCCGCAGTTTTGGCACCGATGACCGCCAGATACTCATCTTCCGTCGTTTCGGTGTCTTTAGAGGCGACAAGTTGCATCACTTCGCCTTCCGCGATGACCGCGGCGGCGTCAGAGAGAATGCGCAAGGCTTCAAGTGAGCCAACGTCGACCATTATCTTGAAAGCTTGTCCCAATAGAAAATCACCCACCAGAACGCTTGCTTCATTCCCCCACAGTATTCGCGCAGACTTTTTTCCGCGCCGCATGTCGCTCTCGTCGACAACGTCGTCATGCAGAAGTGTGGCGGTATGCATGAATTCCACGCTGGCTGCGAGCCGCACATGGTCATCGCCCTCATAGCCGCACATGCGCGAGGCCGCGATGGTAAGCATCGGCCGCAGCCGTTTGCCCCCGGAATCGATCAGATGCCGAGCAAGCTCCGGAATGAGGTCGACATCGGAGCGGGCCTTATCAAGAATAATGCGGTTTACTGATCCCATATCTTCGTGAACGAGATCGAATAATGGCTGCAGACTGGCCTTTGGTTCACGAGCACCAGCAATCGGTACGACAACTCCCAAAACAAGCTCCCTCTTGGTATGACTGAATGGGGTGAGTATATTCCTTTCGGCGGAGTTCGCGGTCAAGTTGAGAACGGTTCCGCCGGGTGCGTCCTGTGTACTCACCACGGTACCCGCTCAATAGCAAAATGCAATCATCAGAGGTTCCCGATTTGAAAGAACTTTTTCGCACAAATGATGCTGTCTTGCTGTCATTTGTCGAGGCGATCCTGAACGATGCGGGAATTTCTCACATTATCGCCGACGGCAATATGAGCATCATGGAAGGGTCACTTGGTGTGTTGCCGAGGCGCATGCTGGTTGACGATGAGCAATTCACACAGGCGTGCCGGATCCTCAAGGATGCGGAACTCGATCACGTTGTCAGTGAGGAATGATGTGCCTCATCACGCAGTCACAACCAGCCGATCGGATCAGGCAACGACCAACGATGCTTTCCTGGACGGTCGGATAAGAGTTCTCCAACCGAAATCCGGTCCGCGGACAGCGATTGACGCCCTGTTTCTTGCCGCAGCCGTTCCGGCCGTGTCAGGCGCATCTCAACGTGTGCTGGAAGCGGGCGCCGGATCCGGTGTGGTCAGCCTTGCCCTTTGCGCGCGTGTCGAAGATGTGCGTGTGACGGGTGTCGAGACGCAATCGGGTTTGTGCGAGTTGGCGCGGGAAAATGCCGTTCTGAATGCCATGGATGACCGGTTGGTGTTTCTTGAAGGTGACGTGACAGCATGTTGGGAGCAGCTTGAGGGGTCCGGGCTCAAGCGTGAAAATTTCGATCACGTCGTTGCCAACCCGCCATTCTTTAACGATGACAACGTGCGCAGGCCTGCAAATGCGGCAGTGGCCAAAGCCCATAGTTTCCCCCCCGACGATCTGGAGAAATGGGTGCGGTTTCTTGCCACTACGGCTGCTCCGCATGGAACCATAACGATGATCCACCGGCCTGAGGCGTTGAGGGAACTCCTCATATTGCTCGAGGGGCGGTTCGGGGCGCTTAAGGTTTTTCCGCTGTTTCCCAAGAGGAATTCTCGGGCAAGCCGCGTGCTCGTCCAGGGGACAAAAGCCAGTCGTGCCCCGCTCGAACTCCTGGCCGGAATGGTGCTGCACGAAGATGATGGCAACTACACAACACGGGCTCAGGCCATTTTGCGCGATGCCGCAGGGCTGGATCTGGACGCGGTAACGTAAACCTCAAGAGCGGGGTGCTTGAAAGATTGGCGGCTCAACTACTATTGTGTGCCGCAATGACGAGCGCGGATCGCCAACCCCCATGGTGAAGTGTTGAGAATTCCATTTATCAGTTCCCTTTTCAGTTCGGCTCCGGTCGTTCCGGTCTTGCGTCTGGCGGGTCCAATCGGCGCGGTGTCACCGTTCAGGCAGGGCCTGAACCTGTCGACCATGGCGGGCACGATCGAACGGGCCTTTGCGACGAAAAAGGCCAAGGCGATTGCCATTCAGATCAATTCACCTGGCGGATCGGCTGTCCAGTCCATGCTCATTTACAGGCGGATTCGCGATCTGGCCGATGAAAAGGGATTGCCGGTCTATGTCTTCGCAGAGGATGTAGCGGCTTCGGGCGGTTATCTCATCGCACTCGCGGGTGATGAAATTTATGTGGATGCGAGTTCAATCGTCGGGTCCATTGGCGTTGTTGCTGCGACCTTCGGGTTTGACAAGGCGATCAAGCGGCTCGGTATTTCTCGCCGTGTCTACACCGCCGGCGAGAACAAGGTATCGCTCGACCCGTTCCAGCCAGAGAAGGCGGAGGACGTGGCACGCCTCAAGGATCTTCAGAAGGACGTGCATGAGACCTTCATGGATCTTGTGAAAGAGCGCCGTGGCCGCCGACTGAAAGAAACCAAAGAAGATTTGTTCACCGGTGAATTTTGGTCAGGCAAGAAAGCGCTTGAATTGGGCCTGGTCGACGGTATTTCCGATTTGCGTTCGAAAATGCGCGAAATGCTTGGCAAAAATGTCCGTTTGAGATTGATCGCGCCAAAACGCGGCTTGTTCGGACGCCGTCTCCGCGGTGTTTTGGCACATGAGAATTCCAGCACATCTGAAGGGGGCTTCGTTCCGCCAAGCCTGGCCGATGATCTGATATCTGCTATCGAAGCCCGAGCGCTGTGGTCGCGCTACGGCCTGTAACGGACGACCGTTTGCCATGCCGCAACTTCTATTAATTGTGCTTGCTGGTGCCGGTGTATGGGCCGGTTATCGCTGGTACCGCAAAGAGCAGGACCGCGTTAAGGCGACGCTGCGCGAAGCCGAAAATGAGCTTGGGCGGCGCTACAAAAAAGAAGCGCCCACACTCAAACGCGACCCTGAAACGGGCGTCTATTCACCCCCCGATGACCGGTAGTCTTTTCTGGACGACCCCGATGTCGCCCGAATAACCGGCAAGAAACGGTTGCCTCAAAGGGGGTGGCGCGCATAACAAGGCGTGAACGGGCAAACGAATCCCTCAGGCAACACTTATGGCCAAATCCGATACAGTCGCGCTCCGGCCGAACAAATCGTTTCAGGATCTGATCCTCGTGCTCCAGCAGTATTGGGCAGCCTATGGCTGTGTATTGCTGCAGCCCTACGACATGGAAGTGGGGGCGGGAACATTTCACCCGGCTACGACCTTGCGCTCTTTGGGGCCGAAACACTGGAAAGCCGCCTATGTCCAACCCTCGCGCCGACCGACCGACGGGCGCTACGGCAAGAATCCGAATCGCCTGCAGCACTACTACCAATATCAGGTCATCCTCAAACCGAGCCCGCCTGATATTCAGGACCTCTACCTCAAGTCCCTTTATACCATTGGCATCGACCCGAAGAACCACGACATCCGCTTTGTTGAGGACGACTGGGAAAGCCCGACACTTGGTGCCTGGGGGCTTGGCTGGGAGGTGTGGTGCGATGGCATGGAAGTCTCCCAGTTTACCTATTTCCAGCAGGTTGGTGGGTTCGATTGCACGCCCGTATCAGGTGAGCTGACTTATGGGCTGGAACGCCTCGCCATGTACTGCCAGGGCGTGGACAATGTGTACGATCTGAATTTCAACGGTGGAGAAGGCGCTGATAGGGTAACCTATGGCGACATATTCTTGCAGGCCGAGCAGGAATATTCCCGCTACAATTTTGAATATGCCGACACCGACCTTCTGCTACAGCATTTCCGCGATGCGGAAGCCGAATGTGAAGCCCTGCTTGAGGCGGGTGAGCGGGGAGACGATCAGCATCATGAATGCGTACTCCCAGCCTATGATCAATGCATCAAAGCATCGCACATTTTCAATTTACTTGATGCACGTGGTGTAATCTCGGTAACGGAACGCCAAGCATATATCTTGCGCGTACGTGATCTTTCAAAGGCCTGCTGCACAGCCTGGCTCAAGACGGAAGCAGGTGGGGCTGGGGAGAACGCGTGATGGCCGCCCCTCACAGCCTTATGGCAAATGATTTTCTGTCCCTTACGATCGGGATTGTCGTGTTTTTTACCGGAGTCCTGCTGTCGCAACGCGTTTCCATTCTTCGTGAGTACAATATCCCGGAGCCAGTCACTGGCGGGCTCATCGCTGCCTTGGTGGTGTTGATCATCTATCTGGTTTCGGGCGCTGTAGTTTCCTACGATCTTGAAACGCGCGACCTGTTGCTGGTCTATTTTTTCACCACCATAGGGCTTAACGCGCGGTTCGCAGATCTCATCAAAGGCGGTAAGCCGCTGCTCATCCTGCTCGGGCTGACCGTGGCATTTCTCGTACTGCAGAACCTGACCGGATTATTGGGCGTAAACCTGTTTGGACTGCCGAGTGCTGTTGGCGTTCTCACGGGCTCAGCTTCTCTGATCGGCGGTCACGGCACAGCGATTGCCTGGGCGCCTGACATAGCGCGCGACTTTGGTGTTGCGAATGCACTGGAAGTCGGTGTTGCCAGCGCCACATTCGGTCTCATTCTGGCGAGCTTCGTCGGAGGGCCGATTGCCAAGTTTCTGATCGAGCGCCACAACCTCAAGGCAGACCCGCTGGCTCAGGCAATTGTTGGAGTTGCGGATCGAAAAGACGGCGGCCCCACAATCAATCACGTCAATCTGATGGGCGCGCTTCTGGCAATTCATGTCGCTATTATTTTGGGATTCACCGCCCACAGCGCACTGGAGGCTCAGGGGATCAAGCTGCCTCTTTTTGTTCCATGTCTTCTCGCCGGGATTCTGCTTTCAAATCTGATACCGTATGTCTTGCCCAACCTGCCCTGGCCCGCTCACACACCGGCCCTTGCGCTGATCTCTGACTATTCGCTCAGCATTTTCCTGGCCATGTCGTTGATGAGCATGCAGTTGTGGACACTGGCCGGTCTTGCCGGGCCACTGTTGGGCGTGCTGGCGTTACAGACCTTTGTCGCGGTGATTTTCATCCTTTTCATTTTGTTCCCTGCCATGGGGCGGGGTTATGAGGCTGCTGTTCTCAGCGCGGGGTTTGGCGGCTTCGCTCTGGGCGCGACCCCAACCGCTCTTGCCAATATGGGCGCTGTAACCAAGACCCATGGCCCCGCACCGACTGCCTTTATCATTCTGCCCCTGGTGGCAGCGTTCTTTGTCGACCTTGCCAATGCCGTCGTTATTCAAGCGTTCCTCGCGATCTAGGTTTCATCATGTCCGATCTTCTCCTTGAATTGTTCAGCGAAGAAATTCCCGCCGGGATGCAGGGCCGCGCTGGCGACAATCTGCAGCGGCTTGTGTGTGAAGGTTTGACGGAGGCGGGACTCGACGTCGGTGAAGCGAGAAACTTCGCCGGACCGCGCCGATTGACGCTGGTGATCGACGGACTGCCGGAGAAGTCCCCCGACATCAGCGAAGAAAAGAAGGGGCCGCGCGTTGGTTCGCCCGACAAGGCGATAGAAGGGTTCCTGCGTGGTGCGGGGCTCACTTCAATCGATGATGCGGAGGTCGTCTCGGATGAAAAAAGGGGTGATTTTTATGTTGCCCGCATCGAGAAGCCAGGCCGGGAAACGGCCGAGATTATTGCTGAACTGATTCCAGACGTCATTCGCCAGTTCCCCTGGCCCAAGTCGCAGCATTGGGGTGCGGGGTCGCTCAGATGGGTTCGGCCGCTCCATTCGATTCTCTGCCTGCTTGGTGGCAATACGGTGAGCTTTGACGTTGACGGCATCGCCAGTGGCAATGAAACCCGGGGTCATCGCTTTTTGGCGCCAGGCGTGGTCGCGGTTAAGGATTTTGCCGACTATGAGGCAAAACTGCGCAAAGCCTACGTGATGCTGGATGCGAAAGAGCGCATAGAGACTATACTCGGGGGTGCGCAGGCGCTGGCCGATAAAGCGAAGCTTGAGCTTGTCGCGGACCCGGCACTTCTTGCGGAGAATGCAGGTCTGGTCGAATGGCCTGTGGTGCTCGCCGGAGTTTTCGATGAGGCGTTTCTTGATGTGCCGTCGGAAGTGATCATCACGGCAATCAAGAAACACCAGAAATGCTTCTCGTTGCGGAATGCCGGGTCTGGCAATCTCGCCAACACCTTTATTCTTGTCTCAAACCTGATTGCAGATGACGGTGGTGAGGCCATCATAAAGGGCAATGAGCGTGTCATCCGTGCGCGTCTTTCGGACGCCAAATTCTTCTGGGATCAGGATAAAAAGATAACGCTTGAAGACCGCCTGTCGGAGCTTAAGA
>DEIT01000106.1:0-10813 GCA_002352635.1 Hyphomicrobiaceae bacterium UBA2767
AAACAGCAGGAACACCGGACCAAGCACGCCGAGCAGCGGGACGCCTGCCATATGCACCAGCACGTAGGCGCAGAGCGGCGCCAACAGATAGATGCCGGCCATTTCTGCCAGCAATCTCATCCTGCCCGGCCGCGCTGGCGCAGTATGTGAGACGGGTTTCATGTGCCCAAACGTAACGTTGGAAATGCGAAGCGCCACCCCGGTTTTTTTGACCGGAGCGGCGCCAGGCTTCCCCTCTCTCCATCCCCAAGTCGACAGCTTAGCCGCGACGGTTTCCCCGACCACGATTGCGGAAGCTCCGCTTGTTGTTGCCACGCTTCATCTGCACCTTGAAGTTCTGGCGCTTCGCCTCGAACTTGCGCCCGTTGCGTCCATTGCCGCGCTTGTTGCGGGACAGGTCGCGCGTGAACTTCTGCCTGGTCTGCATCTTCCGCTTGGTCTTCTGGCGTGGTTGCAGGTCCTGCTTGCGGATTCCAACCGGACGGCCCTTGGCCGAGCGGTCCTGCCCAACAGGCTTCTTGCCACCCACCGGGCGACCCCAGACGCTCTTGTCGTTGCCAATTGGCTTGCTACGCTGTGTGCCGTGGAACGACTTGTCGCGCACGACGCCAGTCTGGAAACGACCGTTTGATTGCCTGCGCTTGATGTCCTTCCTGGTGATGCCCTTGACAGGCGCCTTGGCGCCGCCGACCGGGCGACCCCAGACTGAACGATCGTTGCCGAGTTGGCCCTTAGGCAGAGCGATCTTCATTGTCTGGCCTTTCGAAGGCCTCAGGTTTTCCTTGGTGATGCCGCGAACCGGCGCTTTCGTGCCCTTGCCCAAGAACGGCTTTTTCACCTGGCCAACCGGGCGGCCCATGACGCTCCTGTCACGACCAGCAGGCTTCCGGTTCTTGTTGTAGCCAAGATCCACCATGGTGTTGCCGACGGGTTTTCCACCAACAAGGCCGATCGTGGCCTTGCCGACGGAACGGACAGCCTTGGTGCTTTTGCTCGCCATACCCTGACGCCCGTTGTAGAAGGCACCGCCTTTTGCCAGACCGGTCTTCATGGGGCGATTGAGTCCACCGCCATTCGCGAGGTCCCGCAGACCATTCTGCATCCGGCGTTTGTCTTCGGGTGAAGGCTCCCGGGACAAGCTTTCGCCGGAGGTAACGCCACCTGTGCGAACAAACTCGCCAGTGGCCTGTCCGACGCGTCGAATGCCGCGATCCATCTTGTCACCGGCATTGTCAAAAGCATCAACCCAGTCGCGCTCAGTATCCCTCATCATTTGACGAGTTTCTTCATTCCATTGTCCGCTGGCCCTAAGGTATCCTTTGGTAAACACCATCGCTGGCATAACGGTTGCCCGACCAGCCACATGGAGCGAGATATCGCGCGCGCCTTGTGCTGCCCTGACGGTTGTTTTGCCGGCATGGGCACCCATTGAGACACCCGCTTTGCCGACAAACTTGGCTCCTTTCTTGGCGGCACCGCCGACTTTCTCGGCCCCTTTCTTCACGGCGCCACCGACCTTCTTGACCGCGCCCGTGATGTCGCCCAGGCCAAATGCCTGCGCGTCAGTTGCTGTTAAAGGCGTTGAAATGGCAGTCATCGCACCGGCGGATCCCAGCGTGATGCCGAGCACCAGGGCGGTCCTAAGTACTGTGTTGTTGATCGTCTTGGTCATTTCAGTCTCCTGTCATTCGAGGTTTGTTGTTCAAATCAAAACGGCGTGTGCCGTGCTTGAGACAGGAGATGGGGCGCCAAACGGGTGTCAGACACCGAACTTGGGGTCGGAAGGTTTTGTGTATCTTTTGTGTAACAATTTCCGCGCGTTACTTGAAAAAACTTGGCATCTCCTCATCTAGACTGGAGACCTGAATGAGACCTCAACTGTACCTATGGTCGGTGAAATGAACCTGGTTGCTGAGATGACGACTGATCAAAATCCTGTCAGACGCCCCAAAAAAGGGGAGATGCGTGACATGCTTCTGCGGCTTGCGGAAGAAGCGGCGCTGGAGAAAAGCTTCGCCAATATCTCTCTCGACGAGCTTGCCGCCGCTGCGGGCATCTCAAAAAGTGGATTTCTCTATCACTTTAAAAGCAAGAATGATCTTGCCCTTGCGCTGGTGAAGCGATGCACCGAGCGGCAAATGACAATGCTGGATGACATGTTCCTGCGCGCCGACGAATTGCACGACGACCCCCTGCACAGCTACCTCATAGCCATCAAGCTGTTTTCCGAAATGATCGAGAATGATCCGTCTTTCAATCACGGCTTTCTCGTCAACGCCTATACCTTCCAGGACCAGTATCACATCAAGGGTATTCGCGAGATTGGCCTTGGGCTGCTGGAACGCAACCGCGGCGGCATCATTGCGCGGCTGAAACGTATAGAGAAAAAATACCCGCCACAGGAAGGCGTCGATGTGGTGGTGCTTGCGGAAATGACGCTTTCGATCGTCGAGGGCGGCATGATTATCTCCGCCCTGATGGACGACCGGACTTATCTGCCGCGGCAACTCAAAATCTACCGCAATCTCATCTCTCAGAGTTTCGAACAAGCTTGAGCCATTGGTGAGAATTGCACTTGCGGAATCACGCGAAGCACTTCAATCTCCGATTTATCCCATCAACAGCCGAAAGGAGGTGATCCAGTGTCTCATTGTCATCATTCGCGAGGTTTACTCGCACGGACCTGGAATCTTGCCTCTGCCGAGATTCTATAGCGCCTGTTTTGCGCAGATAGCGGTCCGTTAGCGGAACCCGCGACGCAGACAATGGAAGGGCTGCCCCGGTAACCGGTGGCGGCCCTTCTAATTTTGCGCTGGTTCAATCAAACGTACTAACTGGTTTCCAACTCCAGACCCGCCTGTAGCCAATCCTGCTTTCCGCCCGGATAAACTGCAACGTCCGTGTAGCCTAGCGCCTCCAGCGCGGCGGCGGCCTGATGCGAATTCTGGCAAGCATCGCTGGCACAATAAACGACAATGCTCGCCTCCTTGTCCGGCGCGAGCTTGGCCGCTCGCTCTTTCACTTCATCATGCGGCATATGTTTCGCTCCCGGCAAATGCCCGTCGATGAAATATTTCTCTGGCAAAGCCTCCAAAACAACCGGTGCATCGCCGTGGAAAATGCGCCGGTTCAGTTCGTCTCGGTTGATGGTTTTCGGCATCGGAAATTGCACCTCATTTAATTGTTGCATTTGCAACTATATAATTTCTGTTTGATGCATTTGCAACAAAAGTGGGCTAGGCTCCTGATATGACCGCTGAACTTTCCGATTCGACCATCACCGCCTGGGCGCGACTGGTTCATGCAAGCCAGTCGGTCATCGGCGCAATTGAGGCGGACCTAAAGAAAGACGGGTATCCGCCCCTTGACTGGTACGACGTGTTGCTGGAACTGGAGCGCGCCGGCGGGGAGCTTCGGCCACGCGAAATTTCGAAGAATACGTTGTTTGCCCGCTATAGTGTGACACGTCTGGTGGACCGGATGGAAAAGGCGGAACTCGTGGCACGCACTACATGTCCGGATGATGCCCGCGGCGCCATTGTTCAAATAACCGACAAAGGCTGCAAGCTCCGGAGAGACATGTGGCCCACATACGCGGCGTCCATCAAAAGGCATTTCGCCGATAGGATCGGGAAGGACGACGCGGGTGCATTGGCGCGCTCGCTAGGGAAACTCCTTGATTAGCCCGCAAACAGAGAGGGCAACTGCACTTTCAATTTGCCGGCCAGTGTTTGCAGTGGGTTTTCCTGCAAAGGCTTGATTTGTGTCAGTGCTTCACCGAATGCTTCAACGTTCAACTCGGCGATGGATAAGAAGCGGCACCAGTTGTTGCCAAGCATCAGTTGACGGTATTCAGCCTCCTCCTCCTTGAATGCATGGGTTTCGGGTGAAACCCCGACAACCGGCAACCGCGCCCACACGCTTTCTGAAATCATGGTGCTGGAATCTTCAGAGCACAGGATCACATCCGCCTTGGCAAAGATTTTCGACAATGTGCCCGGTCCCGCCAGCTTGTAGTCGATAAAGTCTGCGACCGTGTCCTTGTCCTTGGCCAGGTCAAACGCGGCCTGCGCGATCTGCGGCGATGTGCGGCGCGAGGTAGAGACCAGCCAGCGCGTACCCCAGGTTCGCGATACCGCGCGCGCGAACGCGAACACTGCGGTCCATTCTTCGTCCGCATATTTAAAGAGGCCGGAGTCCCCTCCGACCAGAAGGCCGGCAATCCGTGGCGGGTTGTCCGGGCCATAGCGCGGGTTTTCTCCAACCTGGCCCAGCGTGTCGGGATCAAGAGAAGATGGCTTGAGCGTTACAAGGTGGCGTTGCTGGCCCTCATGCCGGGCATAGGAGCTGACAATCAGGGAAAAATTTTCCACTGCGACACCCCGGCGCGAACCGATGAAAATATTCTCCGAACGCAACAAGCGTTTTGCCGCAATATTCGCAGGAAGCGTTTCGCCTCCGGAGGAAATCACAAGGTCCGCAGGCTTCAACGCCGCCGGGTCGAGCCCATATCCCAGCTTCAGCAGTTGACCCGGTGTGCACCATTCAGCCGTGGTGAGTGCGCGCAAGGTACGACCCGGGACAATGCGGCGGCGGCGGATGATAACCGTCTGCATGTCGACGGGGCGCAATCTTTCAATGGCGGCAACAACGCCTTCCGCCAGATGATAGTGGCCCGGTCTGTCGTCGGAGAGGTGGAGGATGCGCAAAGGGTTCATGAGCCTAAATCTGCTACCGGTTTGGACGCGTGATGATCAGCCTACAGCAGGTCATACCCCATCTGCCTGCCCCCGCTCAAAGGGCAAAGTGCCTCGCGATGCGCCCTACCGCTCCTCTTTGACGACGGCCTCGCGACGGAAAATGTAGAGCCCGGCAATGGTGATGATCGTCGCGCCCCCGAGCGTCCAGAAAGTGGGCAGCACATTCCAGACGGTCAAATCGATGAGCATGGCCCAGATGATTGCCGTGTAGTTGAACGGGCTCACCACGGACGCCTTGCCGATCTGGAGCGCATAGGCGATCAGCAACTGCGCGACACCACCGAGAATACCCGCGGCAATAAACAGGACCCAGGTCCCCGGTTCGGGCGTCTTCCATATCCATGGCTGAACCAGGCCAGCAACGACGGTCCCGAACACCATATAATAGAATGTCGTTGCAGCAGGACTGTCGGTCGCGCCGAGCGATCTTATGGTCAGGATCGTAACCGACCAGAGTGCCGTGCCAGTCACGGCAACGAGACCCGCCGCGCTCACCTGCCCCACGGGTCCGAGAGCAAGCAGAACGCCAACAAAACCGAGCGCCACGGCGCACCAGCGCCGCCAGCCAACCATCTCCTTCAGGAGGGGAACCGCAAGTGCAGTCACGAACAGGGGCACGGCCTGGGAAATCACCATGACCTCGCCGAGCGGTAACCGCTGCACGGCAAAGAAATAACAGGTCACGCCGGTGACGCCGGTGACAGAGCGGAGCAATTGCAGCCCCGGACGCTTCGTCCGCAATGTGGCGACGCCGCCGTTCCACATGACAAAGGGGATGAGTACGAATGCCGCAACAACGTTGCGCAGGAATGTAACCTGAAAGGCGTGAAACCCGGGCCCGATCAGTTTGACGGTCGTGTTCATGGCCACGAGCATCGCGACCGCAATGATCATGATAACGATCGCCAGTGCCGGCTTGTCTGTCTGCCGGTCGGACATAAAACCTCTTCAGCTTGTGGTGGCTAGCGCTTCCGCGGCGCGCGGGGGGTATGGTGGGCCCGGCAGGACTCGAACCTGCAACCAGACGGTTATGAGCCGTCGGCTCTAACCAGTTGAGCTACGGGCCCCCTTGGGTTTGTCGCCCGCCGCTCCTATATCAGAGAATTATGCTCCCGCGAAGCGGTTGCGGGCCACCCGTTCCCTGCTTTTTCCCGTGTGAGTGGCAAGCCGAACACATGTGACGGCCAACAAGAAAGAACACGCTTCATGAAAAGTCCCTTTGCCCCCATTTTTCTTGCTCTGACCCTGCTCGCAGCCGCCCCGGCGCAGGTCGCAATCGCAAAAGACGACAAGCCATCGGTCAGCGTGACGGGCGTCGGCTCTGCCAAGGCGAAACCCGACATGGCGAATATTTCCATTGGCGTGGTCTCCGAAGGCGCCACTGCCGCTGACGCGCTGGAGAAAAACACCGCTGCCATGAGCCGCGTCCTGGTCGAACTGAAAGGCCAGAAAGTCGAACCAAACGATATCCAGACGACGAACTTCTCCGTCAGTCCCAAGTTTCAGTATTTCAAGGACGGCAAACCGCCGGTTGTCGATGGCTACCGGGTGGTGAATTCGGTCCGCGTCATCGTGCATAAACTCGACAATCTGGGTGCGGTTCTCGATCAGGCGGTGAGTTCCGGCTCAAACCAGATCAATTCCATCCAGTTCGGGGTCGACGACGATGCAGCCCTTGAGGACAAGGCCCGTGTGGGCGCCATGGCGGACGCCCGTCACAAGGCCGCACTTTACGCCAAGGCCGGCAAGGCAAAGCTCGGCAAGATCCTGACCATCACCGAAGGGTCCATCGCCCGCCCGCCGCAGCCGGTTTTTGCCCGCGCTGCGCGTCAATCCTCCGCGCCCGTGCCGGTGGCGCCCGGCGAGCACAAGGTCAGCGCCCGAGTTTCCGTGACGTGGGAACTCAAGAACTAGGGAGTTGAAGAATTAGAGGCTTGAAACCAGCTAACCGATAATCTCGATCTCGCCGAAATCAAAGCGCTCCGAGGGCAGGATGCCCTTTGCCGTTTCGGCATTGGTTGCCAGTTCCTGCTCGATCTTGGCGTAGGACGCGGCGAGGATTTCATCCGCACGTTCCAGCGGTACCACGCACACGCCGTCATCGTCGCCGATGACGATATCGCCGGCCCTCACCGGGCATCCGCCGCAGGCAATGGGCCCGTCGATGATGCCGCCAAAGCCCTTGTGCGGACCAGCGGGCACGACGGCCCTGGAAAAACAGGGCAAGCCGAATTCGATAATCTCCGCCACGTCACGCACCGCGCCATCGACCACCAGCCCGCCAATCTTCTGCTTGAGCGCGCCGCGGGTCATGATGCCGCCCCAGATGGCGGTGTCTTCAAACCCGCCCGCATCGACGACGATCACCTCTCCCGGCTTCGTCATGGCGATGGTGGCATGAACGGCTGAATTGTCGCCCACCATGGCGGTGACGGTGCGCGCCTGTCCCAAAATGCGCATGCCCAGTTTCACCGGCTTGATGGCCCCGGCCATCACCTGCGACCGGTTCATGCAGTCCGACACGATGGCCGGCGGCAGGTCACGCCACTTTTCGAGAGCTTCCTTGTCGAGGGATTTGAAGTCGGTGTTGTAACGCTGAATAGGCATGGCGCTCTTTCTTCTACTCTGTCTGGTTTGAATTGGTCTTGGGAAACTGGCGTGAAGACCTTGAAGTAGCACAGCCGCGCGGCGGGGACTATTTTGATTTGTCTCCTGCCCCGTTCTCGCCGCCAGATTGGCCCTCACCTTCCTGCACGAGCTTTTCAAACGCGTCGAAGGAGAGCGCGTGGGCAATGAAGGGGTCGTGGGTCGCACCCAGCGACGCGTAGAAGCCTTGGGCATTCTCATCCCAGGCTTCAGACACCCACCACATGAACTTCAGATCGCGCGCCTTGGCGGCTGCCGCGACGCCCGCGACCAGCGCCCGGGCCACGCCTTGGCGGCGCGCGCTTTCGGCTACATAGAGATCCGCCATATAGGCACCGCGCTGCGCATAGATGCTCTCATAGGTTTCGTGGAACAGCGCGTAACCGATGAACTCACTCCCCCGCTCGGCGACGAGCACCGTGAAGGCGCTTGCCTCAGCGAACACGTCGCGCAGCAGCGCTTGCGGCGAAATATGTTCCGTGGGTTCTTTGAGATGCGCGTGCAGCGCGCGCATGAGATCGGCCAGCGCGTCCGCGTCGTCTTTGTCTGCCGGGCGAATGGTGAAGGCTCGTGCGCTCATGGCGCGCAAACATGGCGGCTCGCGCGGCGCTTGTCGAGCGCCGCGGCCACATAGCCTTCAAGGCTTTGAAAACAAGAGCAAAAGTTCCGCTTAAGCGGCCTTGCTCGGCTGCTTGTGCTGCGAAGCAGACGCACCGTTGGTTGGGGTTGCAACCGCCTCAGGCTTCGCAGCCGGTTTCGCCGCAGCGGACTTCTTGTCCTTGTTGACCATCTTGGAGCGGCCATCGAACACCGCGCCTTTCTCCATCGACAGCGAGGTGTGGTAGATGTCGCCCGACACGTCGGCTTGCGACTTGAGCACCACATCTTCACCCCGGATCGGGCCTTCGACCCGGCCGTCAACGACGATGGATTCCGCAGACACGGACCCGGTAATTTCAGCCGTTGGAGCAATAACCAGCGAGGTGCACTGCAGATCGCCATTGATCTTACCGTGAACGCGGACAAACCCGTCCGCTGTAACTTTTCCCTCGATTTTCAGACTTGCAGCGATAAGCGTTTCTTCTTCACTCGAACCAAACATGAATACTTCCTCCTGTGACGCACGCTAGCGCCCGTCCCGTTACGCGTGGCCGCAGCCGCAGCCCCCAGATGATTTACTCCCGCTCGCCGCAGCTTGAAAGGTTTCACGGATTCATCCTTAACGCAACAGGCGCAGCCGCGATTCGCGCCCTGTCAACCCTCATCAGTGTGCCATTTTTGACACGTCGTCGGGGTCGACACGGTTTCAGCGCGATTCACTCTGAAACAGGGTGTCCTCAAGTAGGCGATAGCCGGTAGGACAAGCAAAGAAGCCTTCTTCCCGGACAAGGGGTGGCCCGGGCGATAGGTACGCTCGTGATCTCGATCCACCACGCGATCCGGGACCCAGATCTTCGGGGCTTTGCGTGTGGCACGTCACACCTGGATTCCGGCTTTCGCCGGAACGACGGGGTAGCAAACCCGCTCAGGATTTCGGGCGTGGAGCGACGGGATTTTGCGGCGTGGGCCGGGGCGTTGCCGCCGGGCTTGTGGTGCTTGGCGCGTAGAGGGGCACGAGCGGGTCCCGCTTCTCGCGTGCGCGCCGTGCCGCGTCAGCTTTCTTGCGGTCCTGCTCGCGCCGGTCCTGGAGCCACTGGGTGCTGTCGGACACCCGCAGCAGGCGCATATCGGCCCGCGTCGGCTCAGCGCTTTCGCCACTTCCGCTCGCGGGTCCTGCGAACATGAGCGCCAACGCCATGAACGCTGTTGCGCTGAATTTGGAATGACCGGCCATGATCCCCTTCATATGGGGTGGGCAGGGAAACAAGCAAACACCCGTCATCCCGGGCAGTGCACGCGGCACGCGTGTCACATGATCCGGGAACCAGCGGGAGACTTGGCGAAGCCGCAACTGGATTCCGGCTTTCGCCGGAATGACGGGGAAACAAAACCCGTCCTCAAGGTGTCGCTATCCGATAGGGCACTAACGTCCTCAACTCGCGCTCAAGTAGGGCTACGCCCGATAGCGCAAGCAAAATGGCGATAGCCGATAGGACACTAAGAAGGAATAGCCAGACAAAGCGCCAGCATGAGGGCAAGCGCGCCTGCGAGCAAAGCAACCTGCCGCCACTGCTGCGCATCGGGCCAGCCTGAAATGATCTGCGGCCTGACCGCCCCGGCAAGCATGGCCTGCGCGAGCGCCACGCCGGTGACGTTCAGGGCGATATCGGCAAACTCGAAATAGCGCTTCGGGGTAAGCCATTGAATGACTTCATCTGCCGTTCCGATCATGGCGCCGATGAGCACGGCGAAAATATAAATGCTCCAGTCGCGGACCCGGTGCGTGAGCGCCCGGAAGAGCAGCAGCCCGAGGACGCCATATTCCAGATAATGAAAAGCCTCCGCCGGGGATGCGGGCCTGAGCACCGTCATCAGCGCCATGAGCAGGGCAGACGTGGCCGCGAACCACGCAAAGCCGCCCATGTCCGTCTTGCCGCGGTGCACGAGCCAACCCAAAACGCCCGCCAGCGCCGCCGCGGCAAGGAGGGCGAGGATAATCGTCAGCGCCGATGAGCCCAGCGCGCGCCCGACATGCTTCACCGCGAGCGGGGCGAAGGGAATGGTAGCGAAGATGAGCCCCGACCAGAGCGCGACAAGGACCCAGGATCGGAATTCACTCTCGCCAGGTGGTCGGTCGAACATGTGGGGAGATTACAACAGGAGGGGGAAGACGTGAGAGGTACGGGGAACAAAGAACGCACAAATGTCCCGGGGAGTGTCGGGACCATTTTGGAAAGATGTGGAGGTCACGAAATCGTTCATCATCATCGGACGATTCTCGGCAATCCATACCATACGTCAATTTGAAAGCTGACAGGTACGTGGACTGGATAGTTAGAACGAAACCTATTGAAAACACACAGGTATTTTGTCGCGCCGATACACCCCTTACCTCGACCTTGCCGCACCTCTTGTCGTGCGGGCGGCGGATTTGATGTGGCTGGCGGTGTTGCGCATGCCTCCATCCTTCGTGTCGAAGCGGGCGGGGCGCTGGTCTTTCGCCTCGGCACCTTCGGACGCTTCAGGCTTCTCGCCCTTGGGCGGGCGGTTCGCCAGTTTGGCCATGGCGCGCGCCTTGGCCCGGGCCTTTGCTTTTGCCTTGGTCATGGTTGGTATTCCTTTTGTTTTCTATAGCGACGTTGCCAAGTCTTGCACTGGTTCCCGGATCACTGGTCTTTAGGTTGCGCGCCTCCGGCACGACACGCTTTCAGCGTGCACTGTCCAGGATGACGTTCATTTCTCGCTCTCTATAGGCCGTCATTCCGGCGAAAGCCGGAATCCAGAAAGCAGCTCTAGCGACACGCTTC
>DEIT01000106.1:10918-11098 GCA_002352635.1 Hyphomicrobiaceae bacterium UBA2767
GCCAGATTCGTTTGGGCAAGTCGCTGGTGACACCGGTGTAGAGCGTACCGTTTCTCCTGCTTGTGAGAATGTAAACAGCCGGATTGCGCTCCATCGCAGCCACCCTACTGGATTCCGGCTTTCGCCGGAATGACGAGATAGAGTTGCGGCTTCGCCAAATCTCACGCTGGTTCCCGGATC
>DEIT01000118.1:0-984 GCA_002352635.1 Hyphomicrobiaceae bacterium UBA2767
CAGATAATGTGATTGTTGGTGCCGCTGAAGCGGCATTTGCCGCCGGAGGCCGCATTGCAGGGCCTGCCGAACTTTCACTGTTGCTCAGCGATGACGCCGAAATCAAGCGGCTTAATGAGACGTGGCGGGGCAAGGACGAACCGACCAACGTGCTTTCGTTTCCCTTGAACGGTGCGCCGCCCGTGGACGGCTCGCAACCGCTCGGCGATGTGGCGATTGCATATGAGACCGTTGCAGGGGAAGCGCAAGGGCGCGGTATCTCTGTTGGACAACATACTGTCCATATGGTCGTTCACGGTGTCTTGCATCTGATAGGCTATGATCACATGAGTGATGAGGATGCACAGAGTATGGAAGCCCTCGAAGTTCAGGTTCTAGCCGACCTTGGATTGCCCGATCCCTACGCCTCGGAAATCGTGACAACTGGTAACCCGCGGTGAGTGAGACCCCCATCAGAGATGAGTCCGATCGCCTGCGCGAGAGCTCGGCACAGGATGCGAACGCCGAATCAAAGCCAGGCTGGCTGGCCAGGCTGTTGGCTCGCGTTGGCATCTCTGGAGAACCAGAGGATGCGCGCGAAATTATCGAAGAGGCACTTGAAAACGAAGAGATCACCGCTCAGAGTTTTTCTCCTCAGGAGCGGTTGATGCTCGGCAACCTGTTGCGCTTTGGCGAATTGCGGGTTGAGGATGTCATTGTGCCGCGAGCCGATATCACCGCGATCGAGAACAACGCGACTTTGGCGGAACTTCTGCAGGTCTTTCAGGATGCCGGCCATTCGCGCATTCCTGTCTACGAAGGCACTCTCGACGACCCGCGCGGCATGATCCATATCAAGGATTTGATGGCGTGGATCACAGCCCAGGCAACCAGTGGTGGCAAATCTGCCGCCTCAAAGGCCAATAACGGCAAGAAACCTTCACGGAGCAAGCAGCAGGTGCTTCACCTTGGGAAGGTCGATCTTTCCTGCTCGGTCGCCGATGC
>DEIT01000118.1:1049-3130 GCA_002352635.1 Hyphomicrobiaceae bacterium UBA2767
GGCCCTTGTGGTCGACGAATATGGCGGGACTGACGGGCTTGTCTCGATCGAGGACCTGGTTGAGGAGATCGTCGGAGAGATTGAAGATGAGCATGATCAAAGCGACATACCACTCATCGTTGAAGATGAGGGTACAGTCCTGATCGCTGATGCACGTGCGCAGATTGAGGAGCTGGAAGAGCGGCTCGGCACGATGCTTCTTTCACCAGAGCGCGAGGAGGATATCGACACCTTGGGCGGTCTGGTTTTTGTTCTTGCCGGTCGTGTGCCGGTGCGTGGTGAACTGGTGCGCCACGAAAGCGGTTTGGAGTTCGAAGTATTGGACGCGGACGCGCGACGTATCAAGAAGCTGAAAATTCACCGCAGTCGCGCCGCCGACAAAGCGTAAGTCCTGCGGGCACATGCAGCGCCTTATTCTCATTCTCAGCAGCCAGAAAGGCTGGCGGCGATGGATAATTGCCGTTCTCGCCGGGGCTCTCTCTGTGCTGGCTATGGCACCGCTGCATTTGTGGCCTGTGCTGTTTCTGACATTCCCTGTTCTGGTCTGGCAACTCGATGGTTGTTACCTGGACACTGACGGGCGCCCGAACATTTCGCGGGCTTCGCTGCGTGCGGGTGCCGCGGTGGGCTGGGCTTTCGGTTTCGGTTTTTTTCTCGCCGGTCTCTATTGGATAGGCTTTGCCTTTCTGGTGGAAGCTGAGGTGTTCGCCTGGCTTTTGCCGCTTGCCGTTACGCTGATGCCAGCCGGTTTGGCCATTTTTTTCGCGATTGCTGTCATGATGGCCGGAGCATTGTGGCGGCCGGGCCCCGCAAGGCTTGTCGCGTTGGCGGTCGCGCTCACCATGACGGAGTGGTTGCGTGGGAATATTCTGACTGGTTTTCCGTGGAACGTTCTGGGTTACTCGCTTACCGGTTCCGACGCGATGATGCAGTGGGCGTCCGTCTTCGGCGTCTATGGCCTCACGCTCTTTGCCGTTCTGATTTTTTGTGCCCCTGCAGCGGTGTGGATGCCGGGCCTCCGTCCCGCGCGGTTGACGATGCGGAGGTGCGCATACCCGGCTGTCATGGCGCTTGTTTTGGGCTCCGCGATAGCTTGGGGCCACTGGCGTCTAACTTCAGCGAATGTGGAGTTCGTTGACGGTGTCCAGTTGCGAATTGTTCAGCCGAACATCCCGCAAATTGAAAAGTGGCAACCGGAGAACCGCGCTGCGATCTTCGAGCGATATATGACTGTTTCCCGAAGAGGCGCGCCACGCGAACAAATCGAGGGTGTCACTCATCTCATCTGGCCAGAGTCAGCTTTGCCGTTTCTGCTGGAGGATACGCCGGATGCTCTGAATGCCATTTCGGCAATGATGCCGGACGAGGCGATCCTCATTACCGGTGCGGCCCGGGCGCAACGGGATGGGGATACACGATCGGTCGACCAAAACAGGCTTCGCATTTTCAACAGCCTGTTCGTGATGGACGATGATGCAAACTTGCTGTCGTATTACGACAAAGCTCATCTTGTTCCGTTCGGCGAATATCTTCCCTTTCAGGAAACTCTTGAGTCGATCGGGCTCGAGCAACTGACCAGAGTGCGTGGTGGATTTACGAGCGGCAGCGGACCACGTCTGACTTCTGCGCCGAATGTTCCGCCGTTCATTGCACTGATTTGCTATGAGATCATTTTTCCCGATGCAATCCGCGACGGCGAGGAAGAGCCTGGGTGGATGCTAAATGTGACCAATGATGCGTGGTTCGGGGATAGCGCAGGTCCCTATCAGCACTTCCACCAGGCCCGCGTCCGCGCTGTCGAGCAGGGGCTGCCGTTGGTGCGTGCCGCAAATACGGGCATCTCTGCGGTAACTGACCCGTTCGGTCGCGTCATTGCACGATTGCCACGCAACACTGCTGACGTTATCGACAGCGGACTTCCACATGCGGCATCAAGCACTATTTTCTTGAGGTTTGGCCCTATTGTACTCATATTTCTACTGTTAGTTGCAGTGGTAATGTGGGGAGCGCTGGCTCATTATCAGTATATGGATCATGATTGATGCTGTTTGTGCATACGGTATCTGTGGTTCATATTAGGT
>DEIT01000118.1:3340-3730 GCA_002352635.1 Hyphomicrobiaceae bacterium UBA2767
CAGCAAATCCAGAAATACGAAAAAGGTGTTAATCGCATTGGCGCGAGCCGCTTGTTCAAGCTTTCTCAGGTGCTTGATGTTCCGGTACAGTTTTTCTTCGATGGCATGCCAGCCTCGGAGGACAGTAGCGTCGCGGGCGTAGCGAACAGGGATACCGAAGCGTTCCTGTTCGAGTTTCTCAATACGCGTGATGGCCTGGAACTCAACCGCGCGTTTATTAAGGTCAGCGATCCGGAAGTCCGCAGATCGGTTATCGATCTGGTGCGCTCACTGGGCCGCGGAAAAAAAAGCCGAAAATCCTGACATTTTAACGCGTGCTTGACACAGCCCCGCATTGGTTGCGAGAAAGCCACGCTTTCAAACAACCAAATGAGCTGATTCAGGGGGGCG
>DEIT01000118.1:3823-7592 GCA_002352635.1 Hyphomicrobiaceae bacterium UBA2767
CGTGTTGCCGTAGAGACCCTTGCGACAACCAATTTGATCGTCCTCGCCGGCGAGACGCGGGGACCGGGGAGTGTCACTCCGGAAGCTATGGAGGAGGCAGCGCGGCGCTGCGTGCGCGAGATCGGCTATGAGCAAGATGGGTTCCATTGGCAGAACGCCGAAGTTCAGTGCCGCGTGCATGGCCAGTCGGTGGATATTGCGCAAGGTGTCGATTCAGCAGACGACAAGGATGAGGGAGCGGGAGACCAGGGCCTCATGTTCGGGTATGCGTGCAGCGAGACCGAACCATTGATGCCTGCACCCATCTACTACTCCCACCGCATCCTTCAGGAGATGGCCAAGGCCAGGCATGCTGGTTCAACGCCGGAACTGGGACCGGACTCCAAGAGTCAGATTACTTTGCAGTATGAAGACGGCAAACCGGTTCGGGCGGCCTCGGTGGTGGTATCGACTCAGCACAAGGAAGATGTTGCACCGGAACGCGTTCGCGAGATCGTGCGTGGTTTCGTTGAGGAGATATTGCCTGAGGGCTGGATGTGTCCAGAGGACGAGTTCTACGTCAATCCGACCGGACGGTTCGTTATTGGCGGTCCGGATAGCGACACGGGGCTCACGGGGCGAAAGATCGTCGTTGATACCTATGGCGGTGCTGCACCTCACGGTGGCGGTGCGTTTTCTGGCAAGGATCCCACGAAAGTTGACCGATCAGCTGCCTACGCGGCGCGATACGTGGCGAAAAATGTCGTGGCGGCAGGCCTTGCGGACAAATGCACTCTGCAGGTCGCTTATGCCATCGGCGTGTCCAAACCGCTTTCGATATACGTCGACCTACACGGTACCGGCAAAATCGACGAACAAAAATTGGAAGGCATATTGTCTGAGGTCGTCGATTTGAGCCCGCGTGGTATCAGAGAGCATCTTGCGCTGAGCCGACCGATTTACGAGCGGACTGCGGCATACGGTCATTTCGGACGTACACCGGACAATGATGGCGGTTTCAGTTGGGAAAGACTTGATCTGGTGGAGCCCATAAAGGCGGCAACAACCTGACAGGCCGTTTGGCTTGATCCAGGGTCGTTTGCCGTCGAAGCGACCTTTATCAGAAGCGATTGTGGCTAACGAATTCATGAAGCTGCGACCTTGGCAGATGAACGCACATCCATTCGCACTTTTGGACGGCGCAAAGGTCATCGCCTAAGCCCCAGAAAGCAACGTCTTGTCGATGAGGTGCTGCCGCGCCTTCGGCTGGATCTCGGTGCTCCCGCACCTCCCTCTCTCTTGGGCCTCTTTCCGCACACGGTTTCACACGTCTGGCTGGAAATCGGCTTCGGTGCCGGTGAGCATCTCGCCTGGCAGGCTGAAGCGAACCCTCAGGTTGGGCTGATCGGGTGTGAACCTTACGTCAACGGCGTGGCCGCACTGCTTGGCGCGCTTGAGGATCGCCAGCTCGCCAATGTCCGCGTTTGGGATGGTGACGCGAGGGAAGTGCTCGACTGGCTCGATGACGCATCCGTCGACCGCGTCTTCATCCTCCATCCTGATCCATGGCCAAAGCTACGCCACCACAAGCGCCGGCTGATTTCGCCCGAAACGCTTCATACGCTTGCCCGGGTCATGGCCCCCGGCGCCGAACTTAGAGTTGCAACTGATATTGGCGATTACGCGCGGAGCACTCTGGAAGCGGTTGAAGTGAGTGATGGCTTTCGATGGACAGCCGAGTGTGCGGACGATTGGCGGGCGCGCGCGCCGGATTGGCCGCAGACCCGATATGAAAAAAAAGCCCGCTCTGAAGGGCGCGAAGCGATCTACTTGTCATTCAGGCGCGTTTAACCCTTCGATACACAATTTCTCCCGATGTAGGAGAGTGCTTGCACCTCGCGGAAAGTCCCCTATATTAGCGCCATACTCATGGTTCGTAGGCGATCAGGAGTGGGCCCCCGGCCCGCTCTTTTTGTTTATGTGGCTTGTTGAAGCGGCATATGCTGCGGAGCCCGAATGTCCCATTCGTCGCAAGGTATGGATGAGCGATTTGTTCAGGAGACTGGGCCGGCGGCTGCGATTGTGGAATTGGTTCTGCCAATATTGGGAGAACTCGGGCTTGATCTGGTGCGTGTGAGGGTTACGGGTCAGGACGGCACGACCGTTCAGATCATGATTGAACGCCCGGAGGGAACTGTGACAGTTGAAGATTGTGCAGCAGTAAGCCGGCGCCTGTCACCGCTACTCGATGCTCACGACCCGATGCCGGGAGGATACAATCTTGAGGTGTCGTCGCCGGGGGTAAACAGACCGTTGGTGCGCCCGCGTGATTTCGAACTTTGGGCCGGACATCAGGCCAAGGTCGAATTGAAGGAACTGGTTGATGGCCGCCGCCGATTTAGAGGCGAAATCGAGGGGTTCGCGGAAGCAGAGTGCGAGTTGCGTCTCAAGGCGGTGCTTGAGGGATATGACGAACAACAGACCATCGGTCTGCCGCTCGAGATGATCGAGGATGTGCGACTGGTGACCGACGATGCAGCCTTGAAAAAGGCTCTTAAAAAGAAGCCGGCGCAATAGCCGCTGGTCAAATTTGAGGATTGGACGCGCAAACCCGCAGGGAAGGCGCGGATTGAATTGGAATAGTATCTGGAGGCTTTGAGATGACTCAGGCTGGCGTCAGTGCAAACAGGCTGGAACTTCTGCAGATCGCGGACTCGGTTGCGCGGGAAAAATCGATCGATCGAACGATCGTGATTGCCGCGATGGAGGATGCGATCCAGAAGGCAGCGAAGTCGCGCTACGGCTCGGAAAATGAAATTCGTGCAGAAATTGATCCCGATACGGGTGAGATTCAGCTCACCCGGTTGCTGGAAGTGGTTGAGAAAGTGACCATGGAGGCGACGCAGATTGACATCAAGGAAGCACGCCGCCGCAACAAGGCAGCCGAGCTTGGTGACTACATTGCTGAAGATTTGCCGCCGCTCGACTTCGGACGCGTTGCGGCCCAGAACGCAAAGCAGGTCATCGTTCAGAAAGTTCGTGAAGCGGAGCGCGAACGCCAGTTTGAAGAATTCAAGGATCGCGTCAGCGAGATCGTGAACGGCATCGTCAAGCGCGTTGAATATGGCAACATCATTGTCGATCTTGGGCGCGGTGAAGCAATCGTGCGGCGGGATGAATCTCTGCCGCGGGAAAACTTTCGTTACGGCGATCGTATCCGTGCCTACATCTATGACGTACGCCGTGAACAGCGGGGACCCCAGATTTTTCTCTCCCGCACCCATCCTGAATTCATGGCCAAACTTTTCTCGCAGGAAGTCCCTGAGATCTACGACGGCATAGTTGAAATAAAGTCGGTTGCCCGCGACCCCGGGAGCCGCGCCAAGATTGCTGTCCTTTCCAATGATTCTGCGATCGATCCTGTGGGTGCCTGCGTTGGCATGCGCGGCAGCCGCGTCCAGGCTGTTGTGAACGAATTGCAGGGTGAAAAGATCGACATCATCCAGTGGTCACCCGACGCGGCTCATTTCATCGTTAATGGGTTGGCTCCGGCTGAAGTCGTCAAGGTGGTTCTCGATGAGGAGGCGGAGCGCATCGAGGTGGTAGTTCCCGATGACCAGCTTTCACTAGCAATCGGGCGGCGCGGGCAGAATGTGCGACTTGCTTCACAGCTCACGGGCTGGGACATCGACATCCTTACCGAGGCAGAGGAATCGGAACGTCGTCAGGCGGAATTCGCCGAACGATCCAAGATGTTCATGGATACGTTGGACGTGGACGAAGTGATTGC
>DEIT01000118.1:7789-9508 GCA_002352635.1 Hyphomicrobiaceae bacterium UBA2767
GGCTGGCATGAAAAAGTCGATGGCGAGTCTGTTCGCCAGCCTGGATATCTCGACGGGTTCGGTCTCGCTCGCGCGGATGCTGAAAACATGATCATGAAGGCCCGCGTCAAGGCAGGATGGGTAACAGAAGAAGAATTGCAGGCTGACGCCGAGGGCAGTGAAGACGGGAATGCTGAGGCGGATGGCGGTTCGGAAGGCGCCGGCGAGACTGCCGAAACCGTCGCCGAGGCGCCTGAAGTGCCGGAAAAGCAAGAAACTGAAGAGCAAGCGGCTGCACCGACTACAGACGCATGATTCAGGCAGTGAATTGGAAGACAAAGGTTTCGCCACAATGGCAGAATGTGCAAAACGCGAGGGTCAAGAGCAGGAACGGCAGTGTGCCGTCACACGCATGCGCTGTGGCCCGGACCAACTGCTGCGTTTTGTCGCTGGCCCGGATGGGAGTGTGGTGCCCGACCTGAAGGCGCGTCTGCCTGGTCGGGGCGCGTGGTTAACCTGCTCGCGCGATGTCATTGACAAGGCGGTTGCAACGCGTGTTTTCAAGCGGGCATTAAGCGATTCCGTCGTCGTTTCGGATGAATTGCCGGAGAAGGTCGACGAGCTTCTGGTGCGAGACGCGTTGCAACGGTTGAGCTTGGCAAACAAGGCCGGGCTGGTCGTGTGCGGGTTTGACAAGATCGCCAAGGAACTAAGGTCCGGAAGTGTTACTCTGGTCCATGCGAGCGACGCTGCGGCTGATGGATGCCGCAAACTCGAAAAGCTCGCAGTCGCAGTCAAGGGCAATGAGCAGCCGGACATGGAAATGGGCCTGGCTCGCAATTTTAACGTTGAGCAATTGAGTTTGGCATTGGGCCGGCCAAATGTGGTACATGCAGCATTGAAACACGGCGCGCCTAGCCGGAAATTTCTGGAATCTGTTGCGCGCCTGGAAAGATTTCGCGCTGGCAGCACTGTGGAAGTCGCTGCGTAGCAGCCGAAACGTGGAAGTAGAATGAGCGAAACAAAAGAGACCGAAGACAAGACCATTCGTGGTTCGCGGACAATGACGCTGAACCTCAAGCGGACAGTGGATGCCGGCCATGTGCGGCAGAATTTCAGCCATGGCCGCTCGAAATCGGTACTGGTTGAAAAGAAAAAGAAGCGCACAATCACGACCGGCCGCGACAAGGGTGATGCGGATGCTGCTGCACCGGAAGAAGCGCTGCCAGCAGCTCCAGAGGCGGCAAAGCCGCAAGCTCAGGGCGACGGTATCCGCCAGCTATCCGCAGAGGAGCAAGATGCGCGCGTTCGGGCTTTAAGCGAAGCCAAGACACGCGATGCGGAGGAGAAAGAGCAGCGCGCTCGCGAGGAAGCCGAGCGAAAGGCTCAAGAAGCAATCCGCAAGGAAGAAGCTGCCAAGGCGCCCAAGCCTCAGGAAGCCAAGACCGATGTCGCCGCGGAGGCGAAGGCCGAGACCCTGCGAAAGTCTGAGGAAACCGGTACGCGCCGTCGTCCCGAGACAAGCGAAGCGGTGAAACAAAAAGAACGTGAGGAGATCCGTTCGAAGAAGGCCCGCGAAGAAACACGTACGCCAAAGCGTCGCGGCGACTCTCAGCGTGTGCGGGGCAAACTCACGATTACCAACGCGCTTGACGATGAGCAGAGGCAACGCAGTCTTGCGTCCTTGCGTCGGCGCCAGGAGCGGCAAAAGAAAAAGGTCACGGCGCATCCCGATTCAGG
>DEIT01000224.1:0-3310 GCA_002352635.1 Hyphomicrobiaceae bacterium UBA2767
CAAGTTCGTCACGCCCGGCTGGCCCGTCATTGTCTGCTTCGTCTCATCGGAAATCAGTCCGGCTATCACGAGGGAACCGCCACTCGGCAACTCGCTGGTCGTGTTGGCCCGCCGAACTTTCAGTCCCGGAATTGTTATGAGACCAAGGGTGACTGCACCCTCATTGGTCAATTCCGACACCTCTGTCGAAACCTTCATGGATATTCGGCCTTCGGTCAGAACGAGAGGTGTGAATGAAAGTCCGACGCCAAATGGTTTGAATTCCAGCGAGATCGTGTCGTTGTCCTGCGCAACGGGGATTGGAAACTCGCCGCCCGCAAGGAAATTAGCGGTCTCGCCGGATATCGCCGTCAGTGTCGGTTCGGCGAGCGTGCGGATAAGACCGTTCTGTTCAAGCGCGCGGATTACGGCTGCAACATTCGCGTTTTCTGACTGAAATCCTGCGGTGGAACGGACCGTCGAGACTACGTCTTTGCCGTTGAAGGGGAATTGAAGGTTCCGGAGCGCGGCGAAAGAAAAATTGCCGGTGAGGAACGTCGCGCCCGCAGTGCCGGCCAGATTGGAGAAATCAACACCGAGCTGCTTGATCATATTGCGTTCCATCTCGACCACAGTGACCTTGAGCAACACCTGCTCCCTGGACCCCGCGACAAGCAGATTTATGACCTTTTCACGGTTTTTCGTGTTGCTCGTGGGATCTTGGGTGACAACGAAACGGGCGGCAATGTCGGATGCTCGCTTGGCATCGGATGCATGGGGCACCTTGCCGGTCAGGATGACGGTATCATTGAGGAACTCGACCTTGACCTTGGCGTTCGGAATCAGTCTGTTCAACAACCTTTCGAGTGGTGCAGGATCCCGATCGACAATGACTTCCAGTGAAAGAATCCTGTTGCCGGATTGATCGAAGAAGAAAGCGTTGGCCTGTCCCACACCGGTGCCGATCAGATACGCCCGGTGCGCGGTGTTAAGGACAATGTCCAGGACCTTCGGATCGGATGCAAGCACGTCGCGAACTTCACGCGGCAGCTCAACCACCATCGATTTGTTAAGGCCGACTTTGACACTGCGTTTCGCCGGCAATTTCTCCGTCGAGGAAATTCGCAGAACAGAGCTATGCTCGGATTGGGCTATGGCCGGACTGACGGTGTATTCGATTATCAGCGCGAAGCTAAGAACTGCCAGCCCAAGAGCCATCCAAGAAAACTTGATCGTCTTCCACATCATAATACCTTCCTTGAGCGCCATTACAGGCATGCTCAATTCACTCCAAAGGCCCGCGACGGCACGCCATATTTGAGAAGCTTGACGGACGAACCTCTATCTCCATAGAGATCATGATTTCCTGACTGCGGACCCGACTTGCCGCCCGGCGTGGCATCGGAGAGCGAACGCAATGCAAGCGAGATATCGCCCATATTTTGCGCAAGCGTGAGGGTCTCGGCCTGCCGCGGAGAGAGTTCCAGTGTCGCGGTCTTTCCGTTCGCTACTTTCTTTCCATCCTTGATTTCGATATTTTGACCAATCGCGAGTACCCGTACATTGCGCAGAACAGTCTCGGAGACGTGCTCATCCTTGCGTCCGCTGCGCATTCGACGGGAAACAATGACATCCACGCGGTCATTGGGAAGAATGAAGCCGCCTGCCGCCGTTTCTTCACGGATGGGGGTGGAAATGGCGCGCATCCCGGCGGGCAGGATCGCCGCCAGTACTCCGCCTTCGCTGACCTTGATCAGCTTCTGCTCCTTGATGGGTTCTCCCGACAGAAACGGCGCTCGTGCCACAGCGCCAGAATACTTTGACAAAGCGTCGGGTTGCCTCGCCTTGGTAATGTACCCGGCTATGGCGGCCCTCTTTGGCCAGGCATACCATTTGACGTCGCCTGACTTCACCGAATCACCAAGGCTGATGTTGCGCCCGGCAACCAGTACTTCAATTGTCTCTGCGGTATCGACTTCGACAGTCCGTATCTCTGTGCCAGACAAATTTTTGGCAACAAAGGCCGCCCCGCCCGCCGCAGCAAAGGCAATCGCCAACACAATCATGCGCGCTCGTTTCATCGCTTTTCAGGTCCTTACGCGTGGCAAAGGTCTTCAAACTCGCGTTCACTGTGCAGCGAGATTGGTCAACGTGAGGTTAATGACCGTGCCAAATTGACAAGAAAAACGAACTGGTCAGAATTTGAGATGGTGCGACAGCAGGCAATCGCTGAAAAAAAGCGGCTAGATTAGCCCTTGCATCCACACGGTATCGGGATAAACGATGACGCCGGCCGCGGCGAGCGCTATGCCGTAGGGGACATCGCCACCTGCCGTATGAAGTCGGGAAAGCCACGTCTGACCAGCGAGGCCAGCCGGTAACGGTATCGTTCGCAGACCTAAAATGGCAATCGTAAGAACGCCACCGCAAAGCCCGGCAATTACCGCGAAGTCAAGGGTATGGGCGGGACCCATCCATAGGCTGGCCGCCGCAAACACTTTCGCGTCTCCCCCACCGATCCACCCCATCGCAAACATCGCGATGGTCACTACCAGCATTGCTGCGCCCAACGCAACATGAAGCCCGATTGTTTCCCAGCCAAAGCCCGCAAAAGGCGCAAGACACAAGAACGCCGCCACCAGAGCAAGGCTCACCTGGTTGGGTATGGTCATCGTGAGAAGATCAAATGCCCCTGCGAATATCATCAGCGCGGGAAATACAAATATGAGCGTCCAATCGAGAATCATAACGAGGAACCTTTGCGGCTTGCGATACGGCTATACGTGACTATTGCCGCAGCGGTGTAAAAACCGGGTAAAGGACTCAGACAAAAAAACCGCCCGCCTATAAAAAGGCGAGCGGTCTGTATTCATGACCGAACCATTGGAAGCAACAACTTGACAATGGAACGAAGCCAAGTTTGGCGTGGCTAAACCAAGCCGATGCTATCCTTAGGCGCCGCCCAATGCGGTCCTAATGTTCGTAAAGACGGTTTGCAACTGCGTACCAACCGCTTGCGTCGTCGCGAGGATCGCAACACTGATGCCGACGGCAATCAGTCCATATTCGATAGCTGTTGCGCCGGACTCATCCTTTGCAAAACGTACAAAAAGTTTCTTCATAGTGACTCTCCCTTGATACAAGAGTGCTAAAACACCAGTCCATCTGCCGGCGTCCCTTCCAACAGAACTGAACTGTGACGCACCATACGAGCGCCCCCTTACAATCAAGTTAATTTGGCTGAATGTCAGTCATGCAACACGGAATCATAGTTAAAATACTATTTATAGATATTTATACTGCAATAAATTATGACCTGATTAATATTGAT
>DEIT01000224.1:3388-6647 GCA_002352635.1 Hyphomicrobiaceae bacterium UBA2767
CTCTTATCCACCCTCGATGAGTCTGTTCTGCATCGAACCACTTGTTTGCACTTCATTCACCATTTCAGAGCCTAATAGGGAGAAGCAAAGCTGACTCATCGCAAGGACTAGTTTCATGGATTTCAACCCCACCTCGACTTCGCAGCGTTTACTGACCGCCCTGGCATCACTTCTGCTTGCAGCTCTTTTTGTTGGTCTCTATGCCAGCATCGCACCAGCAGCCACACTCAATGTCGATATCGATCAGGCAACGCTGGTCAAACTCGACAAACCCGGAGCCGAAATAATCATTGGCAACCCCGCAATTGCCGACGTTGCGGTTCAGAGCGGACAACTTCTTGTTGTAACGGGAAAGAGCTCGGGGCTAACGAACCTGATGGTGCTGGATGGAGCTGGCATCTTGATTTACGACAGAAAGGTCTTTGTCTCGGCTGATCCGAAAGGCCTCGTGACCGTCAGCAAAGGCGTGTCGCGCGAAACCTACAGCTGTGCGCCGAAATGCGACCCATCACTCACACCGGGTGATAGCGCGGAATATTTTGAGGCTCTTTCCAAAGGAATCAGCAATAAGCTGGGGCTCGCACAATCTGCAGTCGATGGGACGACCGCTCAACAATAGAGCTACGCCGTCTGCAATCTCGCGGCGCCGGCCACAGCCGGCGCCGGTTTTAGTCTCTTCGTGCCTCCGCAAGAGGATCCATCCACATACTTGATCGCCGTCATAGACCCTCGGCAAGAAAGCACCATTCATGGATGGAATGATCAGGCCGCGAACCAGGCATTCGCACAAAATCCACGCCTAAATATGCATTGTTATCACCAAACCATTCGAAAATGAATAAAATCTATTTAATTGAAAACAAGCAATACTACAATATACATTAATTTATCAAACTTATATAATGATGATAATTGATCGTAATACTGTGTTTACTTTATATCATAAATTTTAAACTCTAAATCGTCCCTTAATTTATATGCGTTACATTCTCGGCAATACACCCTGCCCAAGGCAGAACCTTTGTTACTCAAGCCTTAGAGAATGCTTCGTCAGGTAGAGGCCGCAATGTTTAGTTCAGGAATACCTAAGCGAGAAAAACGGATTTCTTTTGGACCGCGCGTAGTGCGACGCCTGAGTTCGGATCGCTCAGGCGCGACAGCCATTGAGTTCGCCCTTGTCGCCGCACCTTTTTTTGCGTTCATGCTGGCGATCATCGAAGTCGCGATGGTGTATTTTGGCGGCTTCGTTCTTGAAAGCGCTGTTGAACAGGCCAGCCGGATGATTCGAACCGGGCAGGCCCAGCAGCAGGGTTTCACCGAGGCGCAGTTCAAACAAGAGATCTGTAACAATGTCGCTAGTCTGTTCGACTGTGCGAATGGTCTCAAACTGGACGTTCAACGGTTCGACAATTTCACCGGCGTTGGTGACGGTAATTTCGATCCGCCGCTAGATGGAGATGGCGGGCTTGACGATGGCGGCTTCGCATTTGACCCTGGAACCGGCGGCGATGTGGTTTTGGTTCGCGCCTACTATGTGTGGGATCTGATTGCCGCATTCCCAGAAGAAATCGGCGGCATCCGGATAGGACTTAGCAACATGCCGGGAGGGCGGCTCCTGACGGCTACAGCGGCATTTCGAAATGAGCCTTTCGACGGTTAGGGAGAATTCAGGTCATGAATAATTCTACTTCGGGACATTCATTTCTGGAACAAGTCCGGTGCGGTTTGCATGCTTTCTTGCACGACTGCCGCGGGCTTTCCGCTGTTGAGTTTGCGCTGATCATACCGCTAATGATCCCCCTCTATTTCGGCGCCGTCGAATTCTCCAACGCTTTGACAGTCGACAGGCGGGTGACGTCCGTTGCCAGCACGGCCGCCGACCTCACGGCACAAGCCGAAGAGGTTACATCCGGAGACATTCAGGATGTATTCGACGCCGCCCGGTCGATCATGACCCCTTATCCAAATGCCGGCATCTCTATCGTCCTGACCAGTGTTGTTGCGGATGAAGACAATAAAACGACTGTGGACTGGAGCTGCGCGCAAAATGGCACCGCATATTCTGAAGGGTCGAATTATACGCTGCCGACCAATCTGACGCAGCCATTCTCCAGCGTTATTGTTGCCGAGGTGGCCTATACTTACTCGCCGCCAATTGTCGAATTCATCACTACCCCGATCAATATGACCGAGACTTTCTATCTTCGCCCACGTCGTTCGCTCACGGTCGAATTTCAGGGCGGCGGGTGCTGAAACAGGCACACTCTGGATATAGGCCTTTTCTTTCCAGGACGACGTCTGCAGAGCTGCCAGGTTCATTCCACCCATACCGGAAAGTCTGTTCTTCTATTTTTACTGTGCCATCGCTGCGCACGCGCGGTGCTATGATGGCCCCCGGAGCAAGGCAGTACCGGGGAGAAGTAAATGGCGCAGTGGCTGCGATTTGAACAAGACGGCCAGACAAAATTCGGAACGTTCGACAACGAAACCATCACCATTCATTCCGGAGACATGTTTTCCGGCCCAACGGACACTGGTGAGACTGCCCAATTGGCAGACGTCAAAGTCCTCACCCCATGCGATCCGAGCAAGATGGTCTGTCTGTGGAACAATTTCCGCGCCCTGACCGCGAAGATGGAAGGCCAGATCCCTGAAGAGCCTCTCTGGTTTCTCAAGGCTCCAAGTTCATATCTCGGCACAGGCGAGACAATTCGCAGGCCAAAGTCCTATGACGGACCGGTCGTCTATGAAGGCGAGATTGGTATCGTGATAGGCAAGCAATGCTCCGAGGTGCCTGAGGACCAGATTGCCGACTACATCTTCGGCTACACTTGCATCAACGACGTGACAGCCGTCAAACTCATTTCAAAAGATGAGACATTTGCGCAGTGGACGCGCTCCAAGAGTTTCGACGGATTTGGCGTGTTTGGGCCGGCAATCGCAACGGGCGTCGATCCCATGTCACTCAGCATTAAGACGATCCTCAACGGGGATGAACGTCAGAACTATCCCGTCAACGACATGACATTCCCGCCGCACAAGCTTGCCAGCCTGATTTCGCACGACGTGACCCTTATGCCGGGAGACATCATTGCCTGCGGCACCTCGGTTGGAGTTGGCTCAATGAAGGAACCAGAAAACAGCGTTCAGATCATCATCGATGGAATAGGAACGCTTTCAAACACATTCGTTCAATAGCGGCCACGGAGCACGGTGAGGCTTTGTTCAGCCTCGCCCGGTCGTTTCGCCCGGTTTGGCC
>DEIT01000195.1:0-5098 GCA_002352635.1 Hyphomicrobiaceae bacterium UBA2767
GATTTCGCCTGCGACGTGTTTATCGGCTCCGACGGGCCGCGCGTAAAGCCGGATCGCCCGACATTGTCATTTGGCAATCGGGGCGCGCAAAATTTCGACCTCCTGGTTGAACTGCGCGAAGGCGGGCACCATTCAGGCAACTGGGGCGGATTGCTCGCAAGCCCCGGTGCTATCCTCAACAATGCCATTGCCTCGATCGTCGACGCCAACGGCGTCATCCAGGTCAAGGAGTGGCTTCCGCCGCCGATCAGCAACTCCGTTCGCGATGCGCTCAAGGACGTGGAGATCGATCACGGTGAAGATGGCCCGGAAATAGACCCCAACTGGGGTCAGCCTGGACTGACACCACCGGAAAAGGTCTACGCGTGGAACAGCTTTGAGGTGCTGGCCATGGAGATCGGTACGCCGGCCAAGCCGGTAAATGCAATTCCGCCGCGTGCCTGGGCGCATTGCCAGCTCCGTTATGTGGTGGGAACAGACAGGGACGATATACAGCCTGCACTCAGGCGGCATCTCGACGCGCAAGGGTTTGACAACGTGCAGATCAACCCACCACCCTATGCGAACGCAATTGACTTCACCGCGACACAGCTCGATCTAGACAGTCCCTGGGCGATGTGGGTTCGCAAATCGGTGGAAGAGACATCCGGCCAGAAACCGGCGCTAATCCCCGCGACCGGCGGCTCCATCGGCAACGACATTTTCAGTGAAATTATCGGCGTTCCGACCATCTGGATCCCGCATTCCTACGGCGCATGCTCTCAACACGCTCCCAATGAACACATTTTGCTGTCGGGATTCCGCTCAGCCATGGAGATTATGACCGGCCTCTACTGGGACCTCGGCGAAGGCCCAACGCCGGGGAGAGCATGACATGAGCCGCGATGACGCTATTGCTCGTGCTCTTGATTGTTATGACGATGACGGTGGTGAAGGTTATTACGCCCGCCTGCAGGACCTCGTTGCGGTTAAGACAGAGAGCCAGAATCCAAACAGGCTTGAAGAGCATTATGATTATCTAAGGAACCACATCACGCCGGTGTTGGAGCGTCTGGGCTATACGGCGCAGGTATTCGACAACCCATTTGAAGGATGCGGGCCGGTAATGCTGGCTGAACGCATTGAGGATGAAAGCCTTCCCACTCTTTTGTGCTACGGGCACGGTGATGTCGTGCTGGGAATGGAAGGTCGCTGGGAAGAGGGCCGCGATCCCTGGTCACTTACCGTCGATGGCGACAGGATTTACGGGCGCGGTACAGCAGACAATAAGGGCCAGCATCTGGCACATTTCGTAGCGATTGAGTCTGTGCTTGAGGCACGGGGAAAACTCGGTTTCAACTCCAAAATCGTCATTGAACAAGGCGAGGAGAACGGTTCAAAGGGTTTCCGAGAGGTAATTGCTGCCAACCGTGATGCATTCATGGCGGATGCTTTCTTTTCTTCCGATGGTCCGCGCGCGGAGATCACCAAGCCGAACATCTCGCTTGGAAACCGCGGTTGTATCAATTTCAATCTGGTTGTCGATTTGCGAGAAGGCGGCCACCATTCTGGCAACTGGGGTGGGTTGTTGCGCTCCCCGTCAGCCATATTGACCAACGCGATAAGCTCTATTGTGACGCCGAATGGCGTGATCCAGATTGAAGCCTGGCGACCGAAAGGCATTCCGGACTCTGTGCGCGAAGCCCTTAAGGATATCGATCGCGATGCGGGCGAGAACGCGCCAATGATTGATGACGATTACGGAGAACCTGGACTCAGTCGTGCGGAAAAAGTGAGCATCTGGAACAGCTTTGAAGTTCTCGCCATGGAAATCGGCACACCGGATCGGCCGGTCAATGCGGTTCCGCCCCGCGCGCGCGCCTGGTGTCAACTCCGCCACGTGATCGAAACACCACAGGATACGATCCTGCCGGCCCTGCGGGAACACCTGGATGCAAATGGCTTCAGCGAAGTTCAGATCGAAGATCCGCCTTTTGAAAACCGGGGCTATTTCGAACCCGGCCGTACGGACCCCGACCATCCCTGGGCGATCTGGCTGAAGGGCGCGGTCGAGCGCGTCGGCGGCAAACCGTGCGGTGTCCAGTCCTGCTCGGGTGGATCGAATGTCACTGGCATCATCCAGACCGAACTCGGCATGCCATTCTCATGGCTGCCCATGAGTTATCTGGCGTGCTCCCAGCACGCGCCGAACGAACACATCCTGCGCCCACTCATGCGCGAGGGGATGGAATTGATAACCGGCGTGTATTGGGAGATGGGGGAGGCTGACGGATACCGGCCATGAACGAACTCTGCGACCAGCCAGCCTCAGCGCTGCGTCAGGTCCTCGCATCTGGAGACGTTTCACCGGTCGAGCTTCTGGAAAGCTGTATCGCCCGTATCGAAGAGCTTAACCCGTCGATCAATGCAATTGTCGCCACGTGCTACGATCGCGCGCGATCAGAAGCGCGCGCGGCGGAGCAGGCCGTCAGCGCGGGAAACGAAATCGGGCCACTGCACGGACTTCCCGTCGCCATAAAGGATCTTGTGGCAACGGAAGACCTGCGCACTACCTACGGTTCGCCACGCTATGCTGACAATGTGCCCGGTCAGGATGCCGGGCTGGTGGAACGGCTGCGCACTGCGGGCGCGATCGTTATCGGCAAGACCAACACACCGGAATTTGGTGCGGGCACCAATACGTCGAACCGCGTCTATGGTCCGACACACAACCCACATGATCTCGAGCGAACCTGTGGTGGATCGTCGGGCGGCGCGGCGGCAGCACTTGCATGCGGCATGGTTCCGCTCGCCCACGGTAGCGACACGGGCGGTTCCTTGCGCAATCCGGCTACCTGGTGCGGTGTGGTGGGTTTTCGCCCAACACCGGGACTTGTCCCCCACGAGGCACGCAATGTGAATTACTCCCATTTCGGGGTGCAGGGCCCTATGGCGCGCACGGTCTCAGACATCGGGCTCATGTTAACGGGGCTGGCGGGCAATGATCCCTACGATCCGATGAGCGGGCCAATCACCGTGGATGAGTTTGCAGACCTTGCAGAGGTTGACCTCTCCAGTTTGAGGGTCGTGATATCGGAAGATCTCGGCATTGCTCCTGTCGATGACGATATCCGCGCGGCATTTCGCAAATATGTCGGGTCGATTGCGACCGTGTTTTCCTCATGTGAACGGCGCGATCCGGATATGGAAGGCGCGCGTGAGATTTTCTGGGCGCTGCGCTCAGTCACATTTCTCGCCAATCATGGCGAACGTTACCGCGAGTACGGCCAGGACTTGGCGCCAAATGTCGTCGCAAACGTGGAAGCAGCGCTTGCCATGAGTCCGGTAGACGTGGCCGAGGCGGAGCGAGGCTGGACCCAGCTGTACCGGAAATTTCAGGATTTCTTCCGCGATGTGGACCTCCTTATCGTGGCGGGTAACGCAACGTCCGCGTTCCGTATCGACGAGGGAATTCCGAAGGTCGTCGGCGGAAGGCAGATGGAAAACTATATGGACGCATCACTGTTGCGCTCCGCACTCACGCTCACGGGTCATCCGGTGGTTGCCTTGCCGATCGGAACTGACGCTCTCGGCCTGCCATTCGGTGTGCAAATCGTCGGACCCCGCCGAGGCGACGCATTCCTGCTTGCCGCGTGCGCCGCACTGGAAAAGCAAATCGCCACAATGCCTGATCTCATTCCACCGCGTCCAAACCTGGAGGAACTCAAGTCATGACCAAGCCCTGTGATATTTCTGCCGTTGAGGCTCGACGGCTTATTGGCCGAAAAGCGCTTTCTCCGGTTGAGTTGACCGACAGTTGTATAGAGCGGATCGGTGAGGTGGATGGTGTTCTCAATGCGATCACGGCGATCGACGAAGTCGGGGCTCGAGAGGTAGCGAAAGAAGCGGAAGACGCCGTCATGCGCGGTGATGATCTGGGTTTGCTGCACGGGTTGCCGATCGGCATCAAGGATTTACAGGCGACAAAAGGCCTGCGCACGACATACGGCTCTTTGCTCCACGAGGACCATGTGCCTGATCACGATGATCCGGTCGTCGCCAATGTCAGGGCAGAGGGCGGCATCATCCTTTGCAAGACCAATACGCCGGAGTTTGGTGCAGGTGCCAATACCACCAACCGTGTGTTTGGCCCGACGGGCAATCCATTTGACCCCGACAAGACATGTGGCGGATCTTCCGGTGGGTCGGGCGTGGCGGTCGCGACGGGCATGGTGCCGCTTGCGACAGGGTCCGATCACGGCGGCAGCTTGCGTACGCCCGCAACCTTCTGCGGCGTCGTCGGCTTCCGCCCGTCTCCAGGGCTTGTGCCGCGCACGACAAGGCCCGTGGCGCTTCTGCCCATGCCGGTTCTGGGTCCAATGGCGCGCAGCGTGGAGGATGCTCACCTGCTGCTGCTGGCCCAGCTTGATCTGGACAAGGATGATCCCTTCTCGAGTGATGATCTGCTGAGAATTCCTGATGCGCTGACAGGAGCCGACCTCGGGTCGCTCAAGGTTGCCGTTTCGACAGACCTCGGTTGTGCGCCGGTCGACAATGACATTCGGAAAGTGTTCGAGACAAAGGTCGCGAGCTTCGGTTCCGTATTCGCCGACGTGCAACATCGCGATCCGGATCTTACGGACGTGCACGAGTCGTTTGAAATCCTGCGGGCGATTCAGTTCGTCGCCGCGCACAAGGAGAAGCTGGAAAACAGTCGCGACCAGCTCGGACCGAATGTCATCAACAATACGGAGCGGGGACTGGGCTATTCCCTGCCTGACGTTGCCTGGGCGCATAAGGCGCAAACAGAACTCTATACAAAATTCCGTGCCTTCTTCGACGATGCCGACATTCTCATCTGCCCGGCGGCATCTGTCAGCCCGTTCCCGCATTCACAGCTGTTCGTCGAGGAAATCAACGGGGAGAAGATGCCGACTTATATGCGCTGGCTGGCGATGAGCTACGCACTCACAATGGCACTCCCATCGTCTTGCTGCATCCCTTGCGGAACGGATCATCTGGGCATGCCATTCGGCATCCAGGTTGTCGGACCAATGGGCTCCGATGCCATGGTGCTCGAAGTTGCCTACTCGCTTGAACAGGCACTTGCCGCCAACAA
>DEIT01000195.1:5204-26172 GCA_002352635.1 Hyphomicrobiaceae bacterium UBA2767
GCGGCGATTGCCTGCGCGCTGGTGCAGACCGCAGTCGATCCACAAATGTGCGGCATTGCCGGTTTCGGCTGTATGCATCTGTTCCTCGCTGAACGCGGCGAGCACATGCTGTTGGATTTTCAGGGCCGTGCGCCGGCGAGCGTGCGTCCGGACATGTGGGAAGATTTGATCATCAAGGAGGCGGAAGACGGCTTCGGTTTTATTCTCAAGGACTACGTCAATGACGTCGGCTATGGCGCCATCACAACGCCCATGACATTGCGGGCGTTCGACATTGCGCTGAAGCGCTTCGGCACCATGAAGATGGCTGACCTTCTTGAACCTGCCATCCACTATGCTGAAGATGGAATGCTGGTGCGCCCGCATATCAATTATTTTTGGAACTCCGATGAGGGCGGCGGCAAGGCGCCTCATTCGATGCGCCTTACGGAGAATGCGGCTGCGCGAAAGATCTACGTCAAGGACGACGGCAGCCTCTACAAACTTGGTGAGACCGTGTGCAACCCGGACATGGCCGAAACATACAGGCGTATTTCGCGCGATGGCGTGGATGACTTCTACACCGGCGCGATCGCGCGCGAGATCGTTGTCGACATGGAAGCTAATGGCGGATTGATTGCTGCGGCCGACCTCGAAGGCATCGTCATCGACGATATGGAGCCGCTCTGGGGCGAATATCGAGGCTTGCGCGTTTCAACAAACCGTCCACCGGGTGGGGGCGTCATGGTTATCCAGATGCTCAACATCCTTGAGAATTTTGACCTCGCCGCCATGGGGCACAATTCACCTGATTACATAGCGACCGTGTCGGAGGCGATGAAGATTGCCACCATCGACAAAGACGTGCATGTGGGCGATCCGCGCTTTGTAGACGTGCCGCTCGATCGTCTGACTTCGAAAGACTATGCGCGGAAGTGTGCGGAACGCATCAAGTCGGGCGAGAAGGCCCATGTGCCGCGCTACAATCCCGGCGGCGCGGAGTCGAAGGACACGACGCATGTTTCGACCGCTGACGAACACGGCAACTGCGTGTCGCTGACCCACACGCTTGGTATGCCGTCCGGCGTCGTCACAGACGGACTTGGCTTTATGTATAACGGCGCCATGGCGGTGTTTGACCCACGGCCCGGGCGCACCGGGTCGCTGGCGGCAGGGAAGGCGCGTTTCTCGGCCATGTGCCCGTCGATCCTTTTCAAGGGTGATGAACCTTTCTTCGTGGTGGGCGCGCCCGGCGCGACTTTCATCACCATGGGTGTGCTGCAGGCCATACTCAATGCCGTCGATTTTGGGATGACTGCTCAGGAAGCTGTTATGGCGCCACGTTTCTCAACCACTTCCGATACGATCGATGTGTCAAACCGGATAACCCGTGCCACCCAAGCCGAACTGGAGCGGCGCGGTTATACCGTCCGCCGTTCGCCACTCAGTTATCATTTTGCAGGCGTGCATGCATTGCGGAAAACAGAAGCCGGGTGGGATGGTGGTGCCGACCCGGGACGGGACGGCATGGCAATGTCCGTTTAACGTCGGACAAATTGATGGGGAGGAAGTGATATGGCGCCTCGGGTTCTTATTGCCGGGTTCAAACACGAGACAAATACGTTTTCCAAGCTGCCGACGACGCTGGAGTCCTATCAGGCGCGTGGGTTGAGCCGTGGCGAGGATATGCGCACAGCACTTGCGGGCACGAATACGGAAATCGCAGGGTTCCTTGATGCCTGCGCACGCCACGGATGGGAGCCGGTATTGGCAATAGCTGCCGACGCTACGCCGTCTGGCAGGGTAACCCGCGAGGCATTCGACGAGATTTCGGGGCATATCCTGAAGACGATTGACCAAGCGGGGCCGGTGGACGCGATCCTGCTGCAGCTTCATGGGGCAATGGTTGCAGAGGATCACGACGACGGCGAGAGCGCGGTGCTCAACCTTATCCGTGAAAAAGTTGGCCGCGATATCCCCATCGGCGTGACCCACGATCTCCACGCCAATGTCACTGACCTGACCGCAGAATTGTCGGATGTGCTGGTCAGTTACCGCACCTATCCACACATTGACCAGTTCGACACAGCAACCAAATGCGCCGATCTCATTGCGCGCAAGATGTCTGGTGAAATCAATCCCAAGGTCACGTTGCTGCGCGGCCCTCAACTTGATGGCGTCGACCATGGTCGGACTACAGCACCCGGTCCGATGCGGGATATCCTTAAGCTGGCGGATGATCTAACCAGTGAGCATGGGCTGCTGTCAGCCTCCGTCAACGCCGGCTTCCCCTGGGCCGATGTTGACTATGTTGGGCCGACGGTCATCGTCGTCGCCGACCGTGAAAATTCGAACGCGATGGCTGCGGCCGAGGCGCTTCGCGAAGAGCTGTGGCGTACGCGCGAGACCCTCACCATCCAGCCCATGACAGCCGAAGCCGCACTGGCGAAGGCCCGAAAAAAGGGCAAGGTTGGTGAACCGTTTGTCATTGCCGATTTCGCCGACAATCCAGGCGGCGGCGGATATGGCGACTCCACCGGTTTGCTCCGCGCCATGATCACGGGTGGCATTGAGAACGCTGCATTTTCCGCCCTGTATGACCCAGAAAGCGTTGAGGCATGTGCCTCTGCAGGCGCCGGGGCGGAGATCGAGTTGCAATTGGGTGGCAAAGTCGAACCCTCACTCGGTGGACCCGTTGCCGCAAGCGGCACGGTCATTGGGGTCTATGACGGCAAGTTCAAGCTCGAAGGGCCGATGGCTACGGGTGTTGCCATCAACATTGGCCCTGCGGCGGTTTTCAAGAGCGGCGGGGTTGAGGTCGTGCTCGCCTCGCGCCGGGCGCAGAACTACGACCGGCAGTTTTTCAAGGCCGTTGGTATTGAACCAACCGAACGCGCGATCCTTGCCGTGAAATCAGCCCAGCATTTCCGGGCGGACTATGCGCCAATTGCGTCTGAGATTGTTGTGGTGGACGACGGAGATGGCATCACGTCGCACAATTTCAAATCACTGAACTACCAGCATATCCGCCGGCCGATTTGGCCATTGGATGACATCTGAGAAAGATGTCCACCACTGCTGCCTCACCCGGATACTAGAAGGACAATCTCCCACAAAGCGGTAGTTGCCGGACGTGAACCGGTTTATACCGCAGTTCAATTTTGCTGGATGTCTTACTTATGACGGAGCTTGTACGCGCGAAAGGCGGGATGGTTGTCGCACCGCATCACTTGGCGGCGGAAGCCGGCTGTGCGGTGCTGCGCGAGGGAGGCAATGCCATCGAGGCGATGGTGGCCGCCGCTGCCGCGATCATGGTCGCCTATCCTCATATGAATGCGTTGGGCGGTGACAACTTCTGGCTTATCAGCAAGGGAGGTGCTGCACCGGTCGGCATCGACGCGGCGGGTCCTGCAGCACGCCTTGCTGATGGAAATTATTATCTTGATGCAGGGCATGATGCGATCCCCTCGCGCGGGCCTCATTCTGCACTGACGGTCGCCGGCGCGGTATCGGGCATTGGCGAAGCGCTCAAGGTGAGTGCTGCGTGGGGCGGACGGATTCCTCTTGAGCGTTTGTTGGACGGTGCGACTTCCCTGGCGCGTAGTGGTGTTGCTGTCCCCGGCACGCTTCATGCCAATGCCGCTGCCAAGCGTGCTGAACTTGAACCAGTGCCGGGCTTTGCCGAAACGTTCCTGCCCGGCGGTGCTCCGCCCGAAAAGGGCACGATATTTCATCAGCCGCGGCTCGCATCGACATTCGAGCATCTAGCTACAGCCGGCCTTGATGACTTCTATAGGGGTGACCTTGCCCGTTCCATGGCTGTTGATCTCGAAGCAGGGGGCAGTCCTATACGGCTTGATGACCTTGAGGCCTACAATGCGCGGCGTGTTGATCCTCTGTCCGTCGCGCTCAACGGTGCTCGCGTTTATAATATGCCGCCGCCAACGCAAGGGCTTGCCGCACTTATGATCCTTGGAATTTTCGAACGGCTCGGCGTTTCGGAGGCAGAAGGTTTCGACTATGTGCACGGGCTCGTCGAGAGCGCGAAACAGGCGTTTCTCGTACGTGATGCGCATGTCACCGATCCGGCCTATATGAGTGTTGATCCGGAAGAATTCCTCAAACCCGAGATGCTCGATCGATGCGCGAATGCGGTCGACCGCAAGACAGCACTGCCATGGCCCCATGTAGCAAAGCCCGGCGATACGGTATGGCTCGGCGCACTGGATAAGGACGGCAATGCCGTAAGCTTCATCCAGAGCGTCTACTGGGAGTTCGGCTCTGGTTTTGTGCTGCCGGAGTCTGGCGTGCTTTGGCAAAACCGTGGGACGAGCTTCAGCTTGCAAGAAGAGGCCGTGAACACACTCAAGCCCGGACGCCGGCCATTTCACACCATCCAGCCGCCACTTGCGATCTTCGATGATGGCCGGGTTATGCCCTATGGGACTATGGGCGGGGAAGGCCAACCACAAACCCAATCGATGATCTACACCCGCACTGCCACGTATGGTCAGGACCTGGCGCAGGCTATCGCCGCTCCCCGCTGGCTGCTTGGCCGAACCTGGGGTGCCGAGGCGATGAACTTGCGCGTCGAAAGCCGGCTCGATCCTGCTGTTATCGATGCATTGCGGGCCGCCGGACACGATGTGGAAGTGATCGGGCCGATGGATGAAGTCACGGGCCATGCCGGTGCTTTGGTGCGACATCAGGATGGTTCAATGGAAGGTGCGTCCGACCCCCGCAGCGACGGGGCGGCTATTGGCTGCTGAGATATTCCGTGATTGTCGTTTTCTTTCGTGATGTGGTTGGGTTCCCAGCCCTTCCGCTTTTTTGGCAGGGCTTCTGTCGTTATCGATTTAATCAATTCTAATGTCGGCTTTTTCGATTTAGACGATACTACCTATAGTGTTAGCTTTCTCGTGGTGGGGACTGGAAACGGGGTCTCCCGGTGCGATCAAGAAGGTGCAGTAAGCGTCCGTCGCTCCGGACAATCTAATTACGTTTTCAGCCCTGGTGCCGTTTTTAGCGTGCGCAAGCTTGGCCAGCGTCCGCGCAGTTAGGGAGGAAACACATGATCCATAATAGAAGAAAATCATCCAGAAAGACCAAGACTTGCATGTCCGCGAAAGTCACTCGGCGTGGCCTGTTCGTCACGTTGACAGCGACTGTCGCAGCGATGGGAATGGCATCCGCAGTGCAGGCAGCGGAATGCGAAAATCCTGATGAACTGACCTTCGCAATGGTCCCAACCGAAGAGACCGTCGCCGAGCTGCAGCTCTATAAACCGGTGACCGATCGTTTGGCCAAAGAAACAGGGAAGAAAATTCAGTTCTTCATGCCGACATCCTACGCATCGGTGGTGGAAGGCCTGCTCAGCAAGTTCGTCGACGTCGCGGTTCTTGGGCCATATAGCTACGTAATTGCAAGCAGCAAGGACCCGTCGGTTGAAGTCTTTGCAACCTATGCCAAGCGCCCGGGGCACATGCAGGAAGAAGGTCCCGGTTACAAGGCAGCTCTCGTCACCAAGAAGAGTTCGAAATTCAAGGATATCAAATCGCTCAAAGGAACGACTCTTGGACTGGTCGATCCGGGCAGTACGTCGGGCAATCTGTTCCCGCGGGTCGTGTTCTCCAAGAACGTGGGTGGCGATCTCGATAAGTATTTTGGCAAGGTCGTCTACACCGGCAGCCATGAGCTTTCCACCGTCGCCGTCGACAAGGGCAAGGTCGATGCCGCTTTTGTTGCCACGCACCGTTTCGACAATGTGGTGAACAAGGGGGAGGTCAAGCTGGATGACTTCAACATCCTCTGGATGTCGCCGGCTATCCCGCAGGACCCCTTCGTCTATCGTGGCACGCTGTGCCAGGACCTGAAGGACAAGATCAAGGCTACTTTCCTCGGCCTGTCAGCCAGCAATCCTGGCGAGAAAAAGTTCCTCGACAACGTCAAATCCAACAAGTTTGTGGGCATGTCCTCGAAGGACTATGACGTCATTCGCGATCTGAAAAAGGCGAAGGACGCACGCAAGAAGAAGTGAAGCCTCTTGCTTCAACGTCGGCACGCGGGCTGATCGGTTTGTGAGTGGAGAGGTGGACTGGTCGTCCGCCTCTCCAACATTCACATCCGGGGCACGTCTATCGGGGGACGCATGTCAATTCTTTCAGTCAGGGATCTGAGAGTGCGCTATTCAGCCTCTGGTCCGGAAATTCTCAAAGGCGTCAGCTTCGAAGTGGGCGCTGACGATTTCTTTGCCATTATCGGGCCGAGTGGCGCCGGAAAATCGACCCTGATCCGGTGTATCAACCGACTGGTTGAACCGCGTTCAGGTGAAATTGTGCTTTATGGGACGGATGTCCTTGCCTTGAACTCCCGCCAGTTGCGAAAGCTGCGCCGCGGAATTGGCATGATTTTCCAGGAATTCAATCTGGTAAACCGCATGTCCGTAATGGACAACGTTCTCTCCGGCAGACTTGGTTATGTTGGCAATATGGTAGGGCTGTTTCGCCTCTTTTCCAAAGAGGACATTTCTCGCGCTCTTTCTGTGCTGGACCGGGTCGGACTGTCAGATCACGTCGACAAGCGTGCTGATGAACTCTCCGGCGGGCAGCGTCAGAGGGTCGGTATCGCGCGCGCACTCATGCAGGACCCGAAACTGCTGCTTCTGGATGAACCCACGTCAAGCCTTGATCCGAAAATCTCCCGCGAGGTTATGGCGCTCATCATGGAGATAGCGAAAGAATACAAGGTGCCTGTGCTCTGCAACATCCACGACGTTCAACTCGCCATGGAGTTTTGCAACAAGATCATTGGCCTGCAGGACGGAATCAAGATGTTCGATGGCCCAACATCGAAAATGAATACGAAAAAGCTGGATGAAATATACGCCATGGAGGTCCTCTAGTGGCCACGGCGCAGGCAACCGCGGATCAAGTCGAGCGCATCATCGCCGCGCGCTCCAAGACGAAGATCGTACGATTGCTTATTTTTGTGGTTGTGCTCGCGCTGGTCTTCCTGAGCGTGAAAACCACAATCGTCGATGACACCGACTGGGCACGGATCGGGTCTGTCTGGAACGTCCTGGAATCAATTGGCCAGTTTATCGGCATCAATTGGAGCCTTGTGCCCAACCTCTGGCAACCGGCTCTGGAAACCATCATGGTGGCGACACTCGGGACGCTGCTGGGTGTCGTGGTCTGCATACCCGCTATCTGGTTTGGCGCGCTTAATATTACTCCTTTTGCGCCTATCACTTACCCGATTGCGCGGCTCATGATGACGCTCAGCCGGTCCATTCACGAGATCGTCTGGGCATTGTTTTTTGTCGCGGCAGTGGGTCTGGGTGCACTCGCCGGCGTCCTGGCGATCGCCGTTCGTTCGGTCGGTTTCATCGCAAAAATGACGGCGGAAGCTATTGAGGATCTCGATCCAAGACCTGTTGAGGCTATCCGTGCGGTCGGTGGCAGTGAGTTTCAGGTCTTTATCTACGCAATCCTGCCGCAGGTACTCCCTGTCATGGTCGGCGTAATCGTCTTTGAGTGGGAGATCAATATCCGCCGCTCGTCGATCCTCGGCCTGGTTGGAGCAGGGGGGTTGGGTCTGGTCTTTTTCCGCCAACTCAACACCTTCAACTATCCCGGTGTCACAACGGTCATTCTCGCCATTCTGGTTTTGATCCTGTTTGGCGAGATGGTTTCCTACTACGTGCGAAAGGCGATCATCTAGCCATGGCTGTCAGCACGGCGACACAAGCCAGTTCCGATACGAAGCCTGCTCCACCACGAGAGTGGCGGCGCTTCAAATTTCCGGAGTCGCTCTATCGTTGGGGTGGGGTGCTGCTGGCACTCGTCTTCGTGAGCTATTCTATTATCTACCTGAATATCCCGCTTGATCGTTTCTTCAATATGTTTGGGCGCGTTGGACAATTGGTGGCAGACCGCTACTACCCGCCCGAGATCGACTATGTTCTGGAGCCAGACTATCTGGCCTCCGTTTTCGATACAATCCAGATGTCATATCTGGGTGCACTCTTCGGCATGCTCATGGCCGTGCCACTCGGCTGGTTCGGGTCGTACAACATGACGCCGAGCAGGCGCTTCGTATATCCAGTCGCCCGGCTCGTCACAATGAGTGCGCGCGCCGTTCACGAAACCATCTGGGCCATCCTCTTTGTCACCATTCTTGGTTTTGGAATGATGGCCGGTGTGTTGGCGCTGACCATGTTCTGCATCGGCTTTGCGGGCAAACTTTTTGCAGAGGAAATAGAAGCCATAGATATGGGCCCGGTCGAAGCTCTGCGCGCAACCGGAGCAAGCGAATTGAATGTGATGGCCTATGCGGTTTTCCCGCAGGTTCGGGTCGCGTTTACCGGCATCGGCATTTACACGTGGGACGTTGCCTTCCGGGCAGCAACCGTGGTCGGTTTCTTTGGCGCCGGCGGAATGGGTTGGTATCTAAAGCGTAACATCCTTCAGATCGAGACCTACCGTGTGTCTGCGATCCTGGTTTCAATCATCGTTCTCGTCTTGATTGCTGAAGGCATTTCTGCCTGGGCGCGAGCACGTGTTGCAAAAGCGAAGTGATAAGGTCTCTAGTTGGCGCGCTCTTCAACAATTGATGCCGCCAGGTCGAGAAAGTCGCGTATGAGCGGGCGGTTTCGCCGGGCCTTCAGACAGGCGATATAGGCGCGGGTGTACATTTTTGCGTCTGTCACCGTGAGTGCATGCAGCTCAGGGTGGGGAGCGAATTCGGTTTCTGAAATCACACCGATTCCAAGTCCGCGAATAATGGCCTCCCGCAGACCCTCTCTGCTCTCGATTGTGAAAACCGGATCGACCTCGATACCAGCCTTTGCTGCCGCCTTGTCGAACGCCTCCTGGGTTGTTGAGCTCGACATTCTGACGATCATCGGCTCGCCTGAAAGTTCCCTCATGCGTACTTCTTGCCGACTTGCGAGGCGATGGGTTCGGTTTACGACAACATAGACCTTGTGCTGATTGTAGAATTCGGAGTGTATGGTTTCGCTCGCGCTGTCCCTCCCAACAACACCGATATCGGCACGAAACGCCTCCAGATCTTCCAGGACCTCATCGATCACAGCAATGCGGACAGAGCATTTGACGCCCGGCCGGCGTTGACGCAGGGCAGCCAGCAATTCCATGATGTCATAGGGGCCGACAGCGCTGAAATTCAGCTCGCCATGCTCGAGGTCCTTGACCGTATTCAGAAAGGCGATTGCCTCCTGCTCGTGACCATAAAGATCATGCGTAATGTCGTAGAGCATTCTGCCTGCGGGTGTGAGCGTGATTGAACGTCCCTTGCGATGAAACAGTTCAACACCGAAACGGCCTTCCAAATTGCTCACATGCGAAGATATGGTCGGCTGGCCGACATTCAAGCGTTGCGCGGCGCCGGTAAAACTACCTTCGGTTGCGACGTGATGAAACGCTTCGAGCCACTTTTGGTACATTGATCAAATCGATGAAACTGTAACGCTTTCCAATTTTACCCAATAGCACAAAAAGTGCTAGATGTCGCCTAAAGGACGCATGAGAACGGCGTCTGAGGTGAGACCCTCGAACAAGGTGAGGCAAGTGTTGGTATGGCCACAAACGGAACAGAACTGAACGGCGTCACATATGGAATTCCGAGCGACCCGGTAGCCGTCGTGTGTATTGACGGAAGCGATCCCGAATATTTCGAGGTGGCGAGCAAGGCGGGCGTAATACCCAATATCGAGCGCTATATGCGTGAAGGGTTCAGTGCTACGGCCCACTGTGTCGTCCCGAGCTTCACATGCCCCAACAATATGTCGATTGCCACGGGCAGCCCTCCCAAGGTGCACGGCATCTCCGGGAATTTCTACCTGGACCGCAGGACTGGCGAGGCTGTTGTCATGACGGGTCCGGAATTGATGCGTTCGCGCACGATCTTTGACGTGCTGTCAAAGGCCGGCGTGAAAACCATGGTGGTCACCGCCAAGGACAAGTTGCGCAAGCAACTCGGCAAAGACCTCGACGTTTCAAATGGAAATGTGTGCTTCTCAACGCAGCATGCCGACCAGACGACCATGGAGGAAAATGGCATTGAGGATGCGCTCGGATTTGTCGGGCAGCCGCTGCCGGACATGTACTCCGAGGAACTTTCCCTGTTCGTTCTGGATGCCGGCATCAAGGCTCTTGAGCAGGACGATCAGCCCGGACTTCTGTATCTCTCACTCACCGACTATGTGCAGCACAAATATGCGCCCGATCATCCAAAGGCGCTCGAATTTTATAAAGCGCTGGATGAGCGCTTTGCGCGACTGGAAGAGCTCGGTGCCGTGGTTGCGCTGGTGGCTGACCATGGCATGAAAGACAAATGCGCGGACGATGGCAGCTATAACATCATCTATCTTCAGGATCTGTTGGATGAGCGCTTCGGGAAAGGCACGACCAAGGTTATCTGTCCGATCACCGACGCTTTCGTCGGCCATCATGGTGCACTGGGAGGATTCGTGCGGGTGCACTGCTTCGACGGAGCACTTCCCCAAGACGTGATCGATTTCGTCCGGGAGTTGGATGGAATAGAGACGGTCTACGATCGGACCGAAGCAGCGGAAACTCTAGATCTGCCATATGACGTCGAGGCTGATGTCGTTGTGATCTCCGGGGAGAACTTCTGCGTGGGAGCAGGCCGGGAAGATCATGATGTTGCCGGTCTCAACGGCGAACGGCTTAGGACCCATGGTGGAATTTCCGAGCGTGACGTTCCGTTCGTCATCTCCCGCCCACTGAACGCGGAGTACCTTGCTCGGGCGAAGACAGATCAACTGAAGAATTACCAGATTTTCGACTTCGCCATCAACGGCACCAGCTAATTGAGTTCAGGGGGAGATTCCGGTGTCAAAACGTAGTGCCCGCGCAGCGGTCTATGATGCGCCCAACACGCCGTTTGTCATAAAGACCTATCCGTTGCGTGATGTGCGCGCCGACGAAGTGCTGGTCCGGATTTCAATGTCCACGATCTGCCGTTCAGATATCCATTCGTGGGAGGGCCGCAGGCCAAACCCATGTCCTGGCATATTGGGGCACGAGATTATCGGTGTCATCGAACAGCTGGGTGATGAAATCAAGCGCGACATGCGCGGGGATCTTCTGGAGGTGGGCGACCGGATTACATGGACGGAATATTTCCACCACGGTGAGTCCTATTATCGTGACGTTCATGACATGCCGCAGAAATCAAACGGCATACGGAAATATGGCCATGATCTGGTAGACGAAGATCCGCATTTCCTGGGCGGGTTTGCTGAATACTGCTACGTCGTGCCAGGCACTGGCATCCTGAAACTGCCCGATGAGTTAAGCGATGAGGAAGCGACACCGCTCAATTGCGGTGTTGCGACTATGATCTCCGTTACGGAGGCTGCGGACATTGGAATGGGCGACGTCGTAGCCATCCAGGGGCTGGGTCTTCTTGGCCTCTATGGATGCGCAATGGCGAAGGCGCGGGGTGCACGCCGGGTGATCGGTCTTGACGCCGTCAAGGACCGGCTCGAGACCGCGAAGAAGTTCGGCGCCGACCATGTTATCGACATCTCGGGCCGTGAGGAGGATGATGTCGTAGCGGAAGTACGCGCGCTCGCACCGCCCGATGGCGTCGATGTGGTCATCGAGGTCTGCGGGGTTCCCGATGTCGTCACTGCCGGGCTGAAAATGCTTCGCGTCGGCGGGCGCTATACGCTCGGCGGTATCGTCACGCCGGATGCCGAAGTTACCGTCGATGCCAATATGTTTGTGAAAAAGTGGATTACGCTCAAGGGAATCCACAACTATCACCCGCGACATCTCATCCAGGCGCTGGACTTTGTCATGGCTAACCGCGACCGGTTTCCCTTCAAGGACATCGTCGATTCAACGTTCAAACTCGACGAATTGAACACAGCCTTCAAGCAGGCGTCCGAGCGCACCGTTCTGCGCGCTGCAGTCGTGCCATAAGACAGGTGAAATCATGACAGTGGAAACTCCGGACCTCGGCTACAAACCGAAAGGCTTGTTCATCGGTGGCGAGTGGGTTGCCGCCCAGTCGGGTGAGGCGATCACAACAATCAATCCCTCCAACGGCGATGTGCTGGGTGAAGTGCCGCTTGCCAGTGAGGGTGATGTCGACAAGGCGGTCGCCGCGGCCAAGGCAGCGTTCCCGGCATGGGCAGCGCTGCCGATGACCGAGCGCGCGCAATATCTGATCAGGCTGGCGGACGCCATAGACGAACATGCGGAACATCTGGCACTGATGGACGCCGTGGACAGCGGTAATGCCTATTCCGGCATGCTCGGAGACATGAAGTGGACGTCCGACACTTATCGTTATTTCGCGGGGCTGGTTCTGGAGATCAAGGGCGAGACGCTTTCACGCGAACCTGGCCATCTTAACATCACCCTGCGCCAGCCTTACGGCGTGGTCGCCAAGATCAATCCTTTCAACCATCCATTCCGCTTCTGCGCGGAGAAAGCGGCATCGGCTCTTGCCGCCGGTAACACGGTTGTCATTAAAGGCCCGGAGCAGGCACCGCTTTCAAGCCTGAAGCTGGGTGAGTTGTGCGAGAAGATTTTTCCACCCGGCGTCGTCAACATCGTTACAGGCGACGGCAAGACGGGCTCCGCCATGGTGCGGCACAAGGATGTGCCGCGCATCGGTTTCGTTGGCTCAGCTGATACGGGCCGCATCATCGCGCGCGAGGCGGCGGATGGGCTGAAGGAAGTTACGCTGGAACTGGGTGGAAAAAACCCAATCGTCATTTTTCCCGATGCCGATCCCAAGAAAGCTGCCGCACAGACCATCAAGTCCATGAACATGAACCGTCAGGGACAGTCCTGCTCTTCGACTTCACGGGTGCTGGTGCACGAGTCCCTGCACGATGAGGTGGTCAAGGAACTGGTGAAGGCAGCAGCGGCCATTCCCATTGGATTCCCATGGCTTGAGGGCGCGGAGATGGGGCCCATTGTCTCTCAGCAGCAATATGATCGCGTCATGAGTTATATCGGTTATGGCAGTGAGGATGGGGCGAAGCTGCTCACCGGCGGCGGCGCGCCCGAGAGTGACGAGTTCAAGAAGGGCTTCTTCGTTGCACCAACCGTGTTTGATGGTGTGACGCCCGACATGCGCATTGGCGTGGACGAGATTTTCGGGCCCGTCATGTCTGTTCTGACCTGGTCTGACTATGACGAAATGATCGATATCGCCAACGGCGTCATGTACGGGCTGACAGCCTCAATCATCACCGATGATTTCCGAACTGCCATGCGCGCGGCGGAAGAAATCGAAGCGGGGTATGTCTGGATCAATTCCAGCGGGCGCTATCTCGGCGCGCCCTATGGCGGGTGGAAACAGAGCGGCCTTGGCAAGGAAGAGACGTTTGAGGAACTGCTCAGCTACACTAGGGTGAAGAACATCAACATGCGGTGGTAGCCGCCCTCACTTGGGGTTTGCCGGTAACCGATAGGACGATCAAACGGCGCATCCCTGTCTATCGTGCCGTAGAGAACGCTTTTGACACCTTCGGGTCCGGACCCTAGTGTCCGGACCCGAAGTCTCTTGAGTTATCCTTTCACAGGCACTTTGCTATAGATCTCTTCCCAAAGTAGCCGTTCAAAAGTTGCCTGATCTCGACCGTTTTTCTTCAAAAGATCATCCCATTTTTTCCGCAATTCATGAATGGTCTTGCTTATTTTTTCTGGGTCTTTGATGCCGCGCTCAATACCCTTTTTGGGTGTAACTTCCTTGATGTACTTGACGCGAAAATCCTCGATGAACTTCCCAAGTTTATCATCGGCATTATAGAATTTGTTTCCTTTCGCCTCCATTTCAGTCTGCACTTCTTTATCCAGTTTGACGTAGTTGAAAACGCTTGTGGCAATCAGTCGCGGAAGGTGCTTAAGCATAACGCTCCGCTCCTTCTCCGTGAGCGCCTTCCACTTATCCGTGCGCAGATTAATATGCGAACCGCCAAAGTATCCGCCGATAGAGTTCATAATGACGTAATGCGCAACCTCGCCCAATGAGCGAGTGCGTTGATTTGTGACGGAATGCGGAGCGCAATCAATCATTCCCCGCGACAGCGCCTCGTACATTTCATTCGCTGGAATTGAGACCGGTACCCCGCCCATTGCTTTAATGAGGTCCGCCCAACCGGCGAAACCTCGGATCTTGCGCCCTTTGAAATCCTCTATGCTCTTGAATTCCTTCTTGCACTGGAACACATAGTCCGTCGGAGCGTACGAACCGAGAAACTGAGTGTTGAAGTCTTTGTACTCTTGCTCGCATTCCTCGCACTCGAGAAGAACCAACTCGTTGAGGACGCCTGTCATGGCGACGGCATCATCATTCATCAATGCAAAATCAGTTATGTAGTTGTCGACTGGCATTTCCGCCGGAACGACCATTCCGACGAAGTAGCCGCTATCGGCGATCCCGTCACGGACGCCTGTAGGGATATCCTTTATGCCCAGCAACGACGATGCAAAATGCCATTCCCAGTTAATACTTCCGTTGGTATCTTTCTCTACGGCCTTAAAGTACTCAACGAGGGCCGGCGTCGTAGAATGCTTAGGAGTTAGATAGTTGGCGTAAATGAGTTTAGTTTCTGCCCAGGCAGATACGCCAATAGCAAGAGTGGCAATTGCTGCCACGGATATAGTCAGAATTACTTTTCTCATAGATATTTCCTCCATTACTCATGATGAACATTGGCATCGCACAAATCGCTTTTAACAATGCTTTGTTTTCTTGACGCCGCCAACGATACTTCCGGAAATGTGATCAATAACACTAGCGTCACTATGCCTGCGATGACGAACCAGACGATACCGTTGAGGATGACTTCCAACGGCACCGCATCGTTTGTGACACTCCTGACCTCATAGAAATTCCCAGGATAGAGACACTGAAGGCGTAACGCATGACCACTTCGGCCATAACATGCAGCACCATCAGGACAATGATGGTGCAGCCAAATCCCAAGAGAACCCAGACACACAATCCAAGAGCCTTTTGACGGTTTCCGTATACATCCTCCCTTTGGTCGACATTAAACTTCTGAAATTGACCCTTTTTACCTTATGACAATAACCACCGATTTTGATGGTATTGTTTCTAACATTGGCTACACAAAAACTCAAATTTGTATTTTTTGACTAAATCAAGTTTTTTCAAAAAACCATCAAACACATAATAGATCAGTAACTTAGACGAAACACACCCGCAGATCTAATAGGGCAGCCGAAACCTAAAAATGCTACCGCACCAGTTTTTGCTACAACACATAAACTAATTGTACCCCTTTTAATTGCTTTAATATCATAATATTGCATCCGCTTATCGGTTACAATTCACCACAAAGAGAAACGAAATACGTGGTGGCTGATCTGAGCTACCCTCACATATGTTTGACGGATGTGACGCGGACCCGGGGGTCCGAACTTATGACCAGTGGCACACGGTAGCAGTGAGGCTACGGTTCCGAGGACGGCGCCAAGCTGCTCACCGGTGGCGGCACACCAGATGACGCCGATCTCAAGGATGGCTTCTTCATCGCACCGACCGTGTTCGACGGCGTGACGCCAGACATGCGTATCGGTTCAGATGAGATTTTTGGACCCGTCATGTCGATACTGACCTGGTCGGATTTCGACGAGATGGTCGCCATTGCCAACGGCACCATGTACGGGCTGACAGCCTCAATCATCACCGATGATTTCCGAACTGCCATGCGCGCGGCGGAAGAAATCGAAGCGGGGTATGTCTGGATCAATTCCAGCGGGCGCTATCTCGGCGCGCCCTATGGCGGGTGGAAACAGAGCGGCCTTGGCAAGGAAGAGACGTTCGAGGAGTTGCTCAGCTACACCCGGGTCAAGAACATCAATATGCGCTGGTAGCGCTCCCTATTTGGTCTGGAGCGTAAACACGCCGTCCCAACTTTTTGGCGGCGGGTTCTTGCGAAACTCCTTGATGCGTTCCGCATAGAGGTCGAACAGGGCTGACAGGTCCACGCCCAGGGATTCCAGCTTGAGCTTGCGCAATGCCGACAAGGCTTTGGCAGAGTCCGCCCATTTGCGGGTGCGGTAAGCGCCCAGCATTTCCTGCATGCGTGCGTGCAGCTTGTCGAATAATTCGGCCGGGACGTCGCCTTTCTTGCCCAGCAGCGTGTAAACGACTTCGGGCTCCTTCTTGCCCTTAACTCGCAGAGCATCAAGCTCAAGCACGGCGAAGTGATCCTTTACGAGATACGCGGTTGCCGAACCCAGAATGATGGGTACACCGAAATTCTCCGACTGGCCTTCAAGCCGCGAGGCCAGGTTCACCGCATCTCCAAGGACCGAATAGTCAAAACGCATGTCGGACCCCATATTGCCGACCACACACTCACCGGTATTGATGCCGATACCGATACGCAGTGGCGTGTAGGGCTTACCGATTTCCTGTGCTTCGACTTCACGTTCCGCGTTCACCTTCTCAAGGCTTTGCATCATTTTCAGCGCTGCAGCACACGCGCCGGTCGCATGGGACATGTTGTCGAGTGGGGCGTTCCAGAAAGCCATGATGGCGTCGCCCATGTATTTGTCGATCGTGCCGCCATGCTCGAGCACTGCGTGCGATAGCGGCGTCAGCAGCCTGTTGAGGAGACTGGTCAGCCCCTGCGGATTGTCCTTGTAGCTTTCAGAAATGCTCGTAAAACCGCGAACATCCGAAAACAGGATGGTCAGGTCGCGTGTTTCCCCACCCAGCACAAGCCGGTCCGGTTCCTGGGCGAGTTGCTCAACGAGATCGGGCGAAATGTACTGACTGAAGGCGCTGCGGATTTGCCGTCGCTGCGCTTCTTCGCGGAAATAATTGACAAACAGCATCGTGAGAAAAACGGCCAACCCGCCGATCAGCGGGTAAGCAACGTCCAGCAGAATTCGCTCCTGCGTAAAGAGATACCAGGCGAGGCCCAGGACGGCTGCTGCAATGGCTGAGCCCAAAGCCGCAACTGGAAGTGCTCCCAGAATGGGCACCAGGACAATAAATATGAGGCCGACAGCGACCGCGAGGCAAAGCTCAGCGCCAACCGTGTAGCCGGGACGCTTCAAGGATGTGCCCTCAAGGATATTTTCCAGCGCCTGGGCATGCAACTCGACGCCCGGCATGACCGGTTCGACCGGTGTGGCCTTGACGTCAAAAAGGCCGGTTGCTGACGTGCCGATCAGCACGAGCTTGCCCTTGAATGTCTCAGGTGGAACCTTGCCATTTACGACGTCGGCGGCAGAGACGTAACGAGCCGGGTCGTGCGGTGAAAAATAGATCCATAACTGTGCGTTTGCGTCAGTTGGAATTTGAATGCCGGCGAGGATGACGGATTGCACGCCTGCTTCACCGGTCTTGATTACATAAGTTGTCTGTCCGGTGGCCACCCGCAACACGTCTGCATTGAGGGAGGGGATTTTCTCGCCGCCTGCTTTCATGACGACCGGCACGCGGCGCACAAGCCCGTCGGGATCTGGCAACACGGTGAACATGCCGCGTCCAAGTGCTGCCTCCTCCAGAATGGGGATGTTACTCAGCAGGCCCGGATAGGCGATGAGGTAGGGGTCCGGGTCGTCGCCGAGCGTGGCGAATGATGCCTTCGGCGTCAGTGATTTTCGGGTATCTCCGGCGCGCGGGTTGTATGCGGACTGTCCCACAACAGTTCGGGTACGTTTGAGTATGTCAGCAAAAATCTCGTCATGATCAGGTGCGGATCTCAGCTCGGACCGGGCCGTGGCGCTGAGATCAGACAGGGTTTCGGCCAACAGGGGGGGCGATGTCCTGTCCGGTTCGGCAAATACAATATCGAGCCCGATGGCTGCCGCGCCGCCTTGTGCAATTTTCTTTATGAGCTTTGCAACGACCGTACGCGGCCAGGGCCATTGTCCGAGCGTATTCAGGCTGGCCTCGTCAATATCGACGATAATGACAGGCCGAGCCTTTGGTTCGCGTGGTTTGGCGACCTGGTACAGGTCGAATGTTTTCAGCCGTAGAAGTTGCAGAGGTGCTGGATCCCAGATGCGCAAACCGACCAATGCAACAAGAAGAACGATGCCGAACACGCGGCCCCAGCCGACCTGCTGCGCCAGCCTTCTTGCTTTACTGCCGGTGGATTTCAACATGCGAAAGGAATGCCGGATCGGCGTGCTGTTCGGCAAGCAAAAATGCCGGTTCTCTCGTCAGGAAAAATGGAGTGAGAAGGCCGAGTCAGCTCGATCAAACGAGAGCTTCAGGGTTGTTAACCGTTTCGGTGTCGTCGCCAATATTCAAAGCAATCGGGACGCCGGCGGCGACACCCTGGAGGATCGCCACATCGACAAAGTCTGCACCGTCTTCGACACCGTCGACATCGACCGCAACAGTCGTGTTTCCGTTCTCATCAGTCGTCGTCCTGACGAACTCGTTTATGTCGTCGGTGTTTGGATCATTCGGATTAAATGCGCCGTCAAGGAGCCCCGTAAGATCGAGTGAGTCGTCTTCCGTGAAATCGGTGATCGTGTCGACACCGTCCTCAAGCGTGTTGATGACGAACTTGTCCGCGCCACCGTTGCCGGTGAGGAGATCATTGCCAAGATTGCCGATGATGATGTCGTTCCCATCGCCGCCGACAAGGACGTCCGGAACCAGACCCTCATCTGCTAGTTCAGCGCCATAGTCGACAACATTCGGCGCATAAATTTCGCGGAAATTCTCAGACACCTGATTAGGACCAAGACCGTCTAGGTAAAAATCAAGCGGAATCGTCGAGTAAACAACGTGTCCCTCGCCGAATGCGTAGGAGAAGGTCACGATTTCGCCATCGTCGCTGGTGGTCAGGATCAGTTCGGCACCTTCGGGCAAGCTGCCCTCGATCGCAAATCCATGGCTGGAAGAATTGCCACCATCTAGCGTGCTGTCGTCGATTATGCCGCCCGGACCGTCGGTCACGGTCGTCGTATCGTCCCGCACATCGATGTCTCGGTCGTCGCTAAAGTTCCGGACGATATTGAACTCTTCGGAGCCGGGAAGGATGGATTCCGCATTGCTGACGAAGCGATCGTGAATGATCAAGGTCATGCCGGCGGCGACCGCATCATGAATTGCCCCGAGGTTGTTCAGGAATTCGGTGCCGTATGCCGAATTGCTCTGGATCTGAAGGAAGAGCACCTCCAGGCCGACCAGCGACGCCGCATTGGGTGTCGCGATATTGATTGCATTGTGACCGGCTGCTGTAATCGGTGCCGCCTGTTCCGGGTCGCCTTGCCCGTCGGTGGCATCATAGTATCCGACATCAGCCGGGCCACCTTGGCTGCCCTCGGCGTCAATTCCGACAAGCACTTGGCCAACATTGACGTCTACGTCCTGCTCGATATGCGCGGTGGCCTGTACTTGCTGCTGATCATCGATAAATTCGTACACGTCAAAAGTAATGCCATCGATGGTAACCGTGTCCTCGGTCTGCACCCAGGTACCGAAGAACGATTGTCCAGTGTCATCCTCTCCGTCCACGTAGAATGTGGGTTCCAGATTGACAGTGTCGCCTTCGCCGCCGCGGATTTGCAGTGTATGACCGTCGTTTGCATCGTGAACATCGTCGGCGGCAATGGACAGGGTATTATCGTCGGTGTCATTGAGATCGATGATCTCAACATTCTGAATGTCAATTTCGGTTGTTTCTGAATCGATATCGACGCCGCCCTCGAACAGGATCGTATCGGTCCCTTCGCCGCCATCGAAAAAGAAGCCGGTGTCTTGCGCGAAGAGCAGCGTGTCGTCGCCCGACCCCGCGACGAAATTCTCGATTCGCGTAATCGTGTCGAACCCGACTTCTGAACTGTCGACGGTGCCGTCTACGAGATTGATGACGATGCCCTGGGTTGTCGACGCGTAGGAGATGGTGTCATCGCCGCCTTCGCCATCATAGTCGTCATCGCCTTCGCCCGAACCGGCAACGATGAAGTCATCGCCTTCACCAGCATTGACGATGTCATTGCCAGGGCCGGCGTTGATAAAGTCATTGCCACCAAAGCCGTTGATGATGTCATCGCCTACAGTGCCGTTCAGGATATCGGCGTTCTCGGTACCGTTTATGATGTCCACTTGCGGATCGATGGTGACATTCACGGTAACGATTTCCGACGTGCCTTCACCGTCCGACAGCAGCAGCGTGTAGGAGTCGCTGGTCGTGTCCGAACCGTCATGAACGTAGATGACGCGGCCTGCGTCGAGATCGGCCTGCGTGAACGAGGTGATGGCCACGCCGGGATTGTTCGAGAATTCGAGCTGACCAAAATCTGGCGGGTCGATAACCGTGTAAGTCAGTTCGGCCCCGTCATTGTCCGGGTCATCCCCGGTCACATCGTCCGTCGATATGGAAACCGTTCCGCCTTCATCGACGGTTATTTCGAGGTCGCCAATGATCGTTGGCGGTTCGTTGACGACGGTCTCGATCACCTCGTCTTCGTCCGTTTCTGACGGCGGCAAGCCCGACTGATTGTTGTTATTGTTGTTGTTATTGTCGTTTTCGTTCTCGTTGTTGTTGCCGCCTTCGCCACTGCCAGGGCTGCCGTCGATCGAGCCAGGGTTCGGTGGATCGGAATTGATGCCGCCTGAGCCGGAAGGACCGTTGTTCGGTCCCGCCTGTGGACCTTGATCCGGTTGCGTCGATGACCATTGGGTATAGACCGAGTTGATCTGGCTGATCGCTTCGGCGTCGTTCAGCAGATCCTCCTGGCTCTTCTCGACCTCGACAATTTCGCCCGTTGCGCTAACGATTCTCCATATCGAGCCAATTGAACTGATAGTGCCAATCGGCAGGCCCGTTTCCAGGCTGTACAGAGTATAGGACCCGATGTGCCCATCGTCCGGGTCAGGAACGATCGACATGTTGACGGTGCCCAGCGAGGCGTCGATGTCCACCGTCGGGGTCGTGCCGCGAATGCCCATGGTTGCGACGGGTGTCTTGATCTTC